>CAZKZM010000068.1:0-32295 GCA_964557305.1 uncultured Candidatus Saccharibacteria bacterium
GCCCTAAGATTGAAAAACATAGAACGGTTAGGGCAAGTTGAGTGTGCAAAAAAAATGAAAACATCACAAAGCACTTTTCAAAGGATTCTTTCTTCTGCACACAAAAAGACAACAGAAGCACTAATCCAAGGAAAGGCGATTAAAATAAATAAAAATTAAAAACTTGCCTTTTGTTATTTTTTAAGATATTATGAATTTAGTTTTAATTTTAAAAAATGATTTACGATATTACACAAGAAGAAGTAGATAGAATTTTAAATGAAAAGGGAGACGTTAGAGGAGTTGTTTTTAAAACGGACTACTTGTTTGTTTTGAATAGATTTGGAGAAGAAGGAGTTAAAAAAGTAGAAGAAGAGATGAAGAGGATGGGGTGTCCGTTTGATTATGAAAAACAAGCGATTAATATGAGTTTTTATCCTATCGGGATGAGAGTTATCTCGCTTATCGCGATAAGTAATGTTTTTAATTTTGGTAAAGAAGAGGTTGTTGAGATGGGGAGGACTGCTCCAAAATTTTCAATGATAGTAAAGTTTTTTATAGGATACTTTCTTTCCATTGAAAGTGTTTTTGAGAAAGCAGGGAGTATGTGGGAGAAACACTACACTGCGGGTTATCTTGAATCAGCAGAAATTAATGAAAAAGAACAGTATGTGATAATAAGGGTTCACGAAACCAATCTTCACCCTATTTTTTGTGATTATCTTTGCGGGTACTTCTCCTCAATTGTTAAAATGGCAACAGGAAAAGATATTCAAGCAGAAGAAAAAAAGTGCACTCACAAAGGAGATGATTATCATGAAATTATTTTAAAATGGTAGATGAAAAACAAAAAATAGAAACTCTTTTGCAGGATATGCAGTCACTTGAAGGATACATAAAGGATCTTTTTTCTTTTACACCTACTCCTCTTTGTTTTGTAAGTCCGATAGGAGTTATTTTAGAAGTTAATCCTGCTTTTTCAAAGATTGTGAAATGCGAAGAAAACGAACCAATTGGTGACAACCTATCTATTTTTGTTGATGAAAATTATCTGAAAGGTTTTTTAGAAAGAGCTATTAATGGAGAAGTAATTAACGGAGAAGAAACAGTCATTAAAAATAAAAAAGAAGAAGAGGTTCCGGTTCTTATCTTCGCAAAAGCAAGAAAAACTGAAGATCAAGAGATGGTAAACGGAGTTTTTATCTCTTTTTTTGACTTAACAGAGATAAAAAAGAAAGAAGAAGAGGCCGAAAAAAGCAAAAAGAAACTTGAAGAAAAAGTAGAAGAGATGGAAAAATTTAACAAACTTGTTGTTGGAAGAGAGATAAAAATGACGGAACTCAAAGAAAGAATAAGAGAACTTGAAGAAAAAATTGGAAAGATGAGGCAGTAAAAATAAAAAGCAGAGGCCGGGTTCTCTGCTTTTTTTTGTTTGTTTTTGCCAATCTTTCCTGAAGATGCTCATAAAGATCTCATCAACATACTGTCCCTCCTTGAAGAAACTTTCTTTAAAGACACCTTCAACTTGAAATCCACACTTCTGATAGCACTTCTTTGCCCTTTCGTTGAAAGCGAGAACAGACAAAGTAATTTTTCTGAGATTAAGCGAAAGAAAAGCGTACTCAGTAATTTTTTTTATCGCTTCCGTTCCGTACCCGTTTCCGCGATATTTTCTTTCGCCGATGAAGATTCCAAGGTTTGCTTTTCTTGCAACGAAGTTTATCTGGTGAAGACCGATGTTTCCGATAAGAACTTTTTCCTCTGATGATTCTATCCCAAGAACAACATCAGAGGATTTTCTTTTTCCAAGATCTTCAACCCAACTCTCTTCGTCTAAAGTGTTCATCGGAAGATAAAGAGAGAGGTATCTTGTTGTTCTTTCGTCGTTTGTCCACTCAACGAGTTTCGGAACATCACTCTTCTCAAGAGGCCTCAGATTGATTTTATCGCCTTTCCTAAAGATTGTCATAGCAAATTCTCCTTGCTTTATGGTTTAAAGAGCTTTGCTAAACAAAAACCCGGCTTCTGTTTAGCCGGAGAATTACATTTTTTATTTTTAGATTTCGTTTTAATATAACACTTCGGCAAAACACAAATAATTAAAAGCTGATGCGTTGACAGGAATGTAAAAATTTCCTGATGTACTCATCAAGCACTTATCTGTGTTCATAAGTTGTGCTATATTAAAATTAAACATAACTTATTATAACAAGCAAAAAAATAATGTCAATACCATCCCTGTTAGTTGTCATATTTTTGACATTGTTCGGGTTTTGTTGTATATTTAAGGTCATGGGATAAGTCACTGCTCGCAAGAGGATGTATCTGGCGAGCTTTTTATTTGAATAACAATAATTATATGTATAAAAAACAAAAAAGATCTTTTGGGAAAAAAAGATCATTTCGTAAAAAAGAACAAGGAAGTAATGAGAGAAAACCAAAAAGTTTTTCAAAATATATAAAGTCGTCAAGATTTGTTAACAAATCAGAAAAAAATAAAAGTGTTTATGTTTCAAAAAACAAATTCACTGACTTTGATATTGATAAAAAATTAAAAGAAAATATTATCAAAAAAGGATACAAGATTCCGACAGAGATTCAAGATAAAACAATTCCCCTTATTTTACAAGGGAAAGATGTCATCGGGGTTGCGAACACTGGAACCGGAAAAACTGGTGCTTTTCTACTTCCTTTAATAGATAAAACATTTAAAGACAAAAAACAGAAAGTTTTTATAGTCACTCCAACAAGAGAACTTGCTTTTCAGATAAACGAGGAACTTTTTTCTTTGACAAAAAATATGAATATCCGTTCAGTGGTTTGTATTGGTGGATCAAATATGTTTAACCAGATTAAGAAGATAAAAGAAAATCCAAACTTTGTTATCGGAACTCCGGGGCGCTTAAAAGATCTTGTGATAAGAAAAAAGTTATCTATTAAAACATTTTCAAATGTTGTTATTGATGAAGCAGACAGAATGCTTGATATGGGATTTTTAGATGATGTTCGTTTTTTGACCAATGAGCTTTGTGATGTTCGTCAATCGCTGTTGTTTTCTGCAACCATCTCTCCTGAGATTGAAAAAGTAATAAACGGTTTTTCAAAAAATCCAACAAAGATTTCTGTGAAAACAAGAGAAACCGCAGAAAATGTAGATCAAGATGTTGTTCACACAAATAACAGTAAAGAAAAAATAGAAAAGCTTTGCGAATTTTTGAAAAATAAAAAAGAGTTTAAAAAAGTTCTTATTTTTGGAAAAACAAGAAGAGGAGTTGAAAATCTTTCAAAAGATCTCAATAAAAAAGGATTTACAGCAGTTTCTATTCACGGAGATAAAACACAAGGGAAAAGGCAACAAGCACTTAGTTTGTTCAAGAAAGGAGAGGTTCAGTCCCTTGTTGCGACTGATGTTGCTGCTCGTGGGTTGGATATTGTTGATGTCACCCATGTTATTAACTTTGATGTTCCTGCCACATATGATGACTACATCCACAGAATTGGAAGAACAGGAAGGGCAGACAAGACAGGAATTGCTCTTACTTTTGTATAAAAAACAAAATTGCTTTTTTGTGTTTTGTGATATAATAAGTTATTCTTAAAAGTAATAAATTAAAAAATGAGAAAGAAAACTTTTTTATTAAAAACTTTACTTTTCTGTTTTTTGTTTGTTTCGTTTTTTTCTTTTGTTAATGCTGACTTTCAAACACTTCAAAATTTAAAGATTGAAAGAGAAAGAATAAAAACAATAAAAGAATCAGTTGATTATCTTATAAGGTTTTCAGAAGAAGAAAGAAATGATCAAGATATAACTGAAACATTAAAAGATATAAAAATTGTCACTAAAAGCATTGAACAAGAAGTTGAAGAAAAAATAGAAGCTGAAACAAGAGAGATAGTAGAGTGTTTAAGCCGAGAAGAGCTTGTAATTTATGGTTTTAAAGGATGCGCTGGTTGTGATGAACTTATGGATCAGTTTGGTGATTATGACTTTTTAGACCTTATTTATGTAGAGTGCTCAGATGAAGTAGGGCGGTGTTTAAGCGAAATGAAAGATCCCTATGTTCCAGAAATACAGATAAAACAAGAGGCCTATCAAGGAGTCAATACTATTTATTTTTTAGGAAAAGCAACGGGGTGCATTTTTTAAGTTAATAATAAAATATGATTGATCAGATTATTATTAGTGTAGTTATTATTGCAACACTTGTTTTTTTCATAACAGGAAAGTGGAGATATGATATTGTTGCTTTGCTTTCTCTTTTTACAGTTGCTTTTTTGGGCTTAATCCCATTAGATGAAATTTTTTTGGGATTTGTTGATCCAGTAGTAATACTTGTTGTTGCAATGTTGATAATAAGTAGTGCTCTTATTTCTTCTGGCGCGATTGATTTTATTGCTAAAAATCTCAAATTTGCAGGGACAAGCCCTATTCTTCAACTACTTGTTCTTACAACCTTTACTGCGATTCTTTCAGCTTTTATAAACAGTATGGGAGCGTTGGCTTTTGTTATTCCGATTGCGGTGAAGATGGCAAAACAAAGCAACACCTCTCTTTCTTTGTTTTTGATGCCACTCGCTTTTGCTTCTCACTTTGGAGGAGGAGTAACTCTTATCGGATCAGTTTCTAATATTATTATTTCTGAATTCAGAGCAGGGGAGATTGCCCCTTTTAATTTTTTTGATTTTGCATCAGTAGCACTTCCAATCGCTTTAATAAGTATTATTTTTGTTGCTCTTATTGGTTGGCGGTTAATTCCAAAAAGAGAAGGAGCTCTTTCTCAAGAAGAAGCACTTGGAGGATATATAACTGAAGTAAAAGTTGCTGAAAACTCTCCCGTAATTGGGAAAACAATTGAAGAGTTTTACGCTTTTTGTAAAGAGTATTTTGGTGTTTTTGCGTTAATAAGAAGTGGTAGTTTTATGCCAGACCCGTCTCCTTTTACTGTTCTTAAAGAGGGAGATGTTTTGGCATTAGAAATTGATTCGGGTGCTCTTGAATCAATATCTGTCACAGCAAATATGGAGCTTCTTCACAAAAAGCCGATTAAAGACAGTGAAGATTATCTTAAAAATCTTGAAATAACAGAAGTTGTTGTTTCAAAAAACTCTCCACTTATTGGAGAAACAGCAAAAGATTATAACTTAAGAGATAGTTATCGGGTAAACTTGCTTGCTCTTCGTCGTTCGGATTTGAAAATAAGAGAGCGGATTGGTGATGTTCAGTTTCGTTCTGGAGATGTTCTTATAATTCAAGGACATCCTCAAAGGATAGGCAAATTTATAAAAAGATTTGAGCTTCTTTTGCTAAAAGAAAGAAACTTTAATTTTGAAGGAAAAAAAGAATCAGCAATCGCTGCTTCTTTAATATTTTTAGGGGCAATTTTGATTTCAGTTTTTAGTACCGTACCAATACATATTATTTTTGCGGGAGCAGCATTGGCGATGATCACTATCGGGCTTATATCTCCATTAAAAATGTATAAGTCGGTTGACTTTTCAATGATTGTTCTTATTGCAGTTATGATTCAGTTAGGAAAGATTTTTTATGAGACAGGGGCGGCCTCGTCTTTAGCGTCTTTGTTCTTTTTGGGGGATTTAGCTTCTCCAGAAGTTGCACTGGCAATTATTCTTTTGGTGAGTATTCTTTTTTCTGATATTCTTAGTAATGTGACGGTTGCAATTCTTCTTGCTCCAGTTGCTCTTTCTGTTGCAAACAGCTTTGGAGTATCTCCTGATCCTTTTTTTATTGCAGTTGCAATCGGATCAGGGTCATCTTATCTTACTCCGATCGGACACCAGTCAAATATTTTTGTAATGGGAGTGGGAGGATATAAGTTTAAAGATTACTGGAGGTTAGGGCTTCCGTTAGAAATAATCACCTTTGTTGTTGGCTTTTTCCTTATTCTTCATTTTTGGCAGTTTTAATTATGTTTTTCAAAAAAAGTATTATAAAAATAAGAGATGTTGAGTTCCAAGAACCAAATGCTATTGATAAAGCGTTAGACAGATTTTTTCTATTTGCACTTCCAAAGTTTGTCACTCCTAATCATCTTACAATTCTTAGATACATCACTGTTCCAATTGTTTTCTTTCTTCTACTTTATCAGTACTACTTCTGGGGCTTGCTTCTTTTTGTATTTTCAGCGTTTACTGACGCCCTTGATGGTGCATTAGCAAGAACAAGAAGAAAGATAACGAACTGGGGAAAGATTAATGATCCGTTAGCAGACAAACTTTTAATAGGATTTTCAGGATTAGTTATTGTCAGTAAGTATATAGGATTAGAAATTATTACAGTAATTATTGTTCTTGAGTTGTTAACAATTGTTGCTGCTTTGATTTTTTATGAAAAGAAAGAAAACACAGGAGCAAAACTTCCAGGAAAGATAAAGATGGTTTTTCAGTCATTGGGAGTGGGATTTCTTCTTGTTTATGCTGTTCAGGGCGTTCCAGCTATCTTATTAACAGCTACCATTTTTTTATACATATCAATATTTTTTAGTATATTTAATCTCTTGTTTTGTTTGTTTATTTCAAAGTCAATATAAAAAATGCCACAAGTATTAACTTGTGGCATTTTGTTTTTCTATCTTTACTATTTTTCTTTGTATCTTTCTATCTCTTCTTTTAGATTTCTAATCTCTTCTTTTAACTCTATCATTCTGTTTTCTCTTCCCATCGTTAGGCGGTGGAACTTTTCAAGCTCAGTCACTCTGTTTTGCAACTCTTTTGTCCTTTCTTGAATCTTTCCCTCCAATCCTTTATTTAACTCTTCAAGTTCTTTTGTTCTTTCTTGGACTTTTATTTCAAGGGATTTTTTTGTTTCTTGAAGTTCAGATTCTGACTTTTTAAGAACTTTGTTCTGCTCTTTAACACGAGTATAGTTGCTTTTAAGATCTCCCGCCAACTTGTTTAAGGTTTTTGCTAAGGTTCCTATCTCATCTTTTGTTGGAACTTCAATCCGATGATCAAGATCTCCCTTTCCCATAATCTCAGCACCATCAGACACCTTCTTTAAAGGATTAAGAACAATAATTTTTATAATCCAAAAAGAAGCGAAGATGTCCCCAAAAAGAAGTAGTGCTCCAAGAATCCATATTAGTTTAATCTGGACATCTAAAAACTCTTGATACTTTTTGTCAGAAAGATAAAACTTTACCTCTCCTAATCTTCTTGGTTCTTGGTCAATTGGTTTGTAGATAACAGTGGAAGTAAAAACATCACCGCACTTAGTGCAATTGGAGATGTCTTCTCTTTTTTCTTCATCTACTGTGTCAGAAACATAATCAGCAACAATTTTATCTTTGTGATAAATTTCTATTGCCAGTATCTGATCAGAATCTTGCCTTCCGACATAATTAACAGAAAGCTGAAGTGCTGGATAGTTGTATGAAAGAAGATCTTCAATGCAAAAATCAGAAAGCGCAGCTGCCATTGAGTTTCCGTATGTTTCTACTTGACTTTGGATTATGTCTCCAGTTTGACTGATCTGAAGATATAAAGCAATGACAAGAAAAAATAAAACTTCTATTCCAACCGCTCCAAGCAGTTTCACCTTCAATGAAAAAGGCTTTTTTAATGGTTTCATTTTTCTTTTTTATTACTTTCCCCAAGCGTCAAGATCGTAAAAAACTTCTCCGTGAACACGATCAATTGCTTCTTTTACTGGGAGATAATCTTCAATGCTAACTGCAACGAATTTGTTATAGCCAGCATCAACTCTTTCGTGAATAAGAGGATCAACTTCGTAAGAAGCAAGAATAGCACTTCTTACCTCTTCTATCTGTTCATCAGAAAGTACGCTTCTGTTAGCTAAAATTGGAAACTCTGGAACAGGGGCATGACGCCAGATTGATCTTATCTCAGCTCCGTCTTCAACAAACTTTCCCATTGTTTGTTCGTTAACAAAAGCAGCGTCAACATTACCTCTTATGAGGTTTTCTAATGCTTTGTCATGAGATCCAAGATAATTTAATCCACCATCTGCAAAAAAGGTTGTAGCGTCTATTCCTTCTTCAAGAAGCATTCCTTCCGGCATCAAACCTCCTGATGTTGAAGAGATACTTGTTCCGGCAACTTTTTTTCCTTCAAGATCCCAAACACTTTGATATGGTGAATTTTCAAGAACAACAAGATCTCCTTGGTATGTTGGAGATCCGGTGTATCTTTCTCCACAAGCGATAACTTCCATATCATCTTCAATATTACCGTAGGCCTGTATTGTAGTGACAGGAGCTAAAAAAACGAGCCCAACCTCTCCTTCTACAAAATCTTTTACTACTGCGGTGTATCCTCCAAGTTCACCTTCAGTAGGGTAGAACTTCATCTCTATATTAAGATCAGTGGATTCGTTCAGGTAATTTTCAAGAGCCCCAAAGCGATTAAGCATTTCAGATGGGTTTTGAAGAGGGAGAACACCCATATAGACTACTTCCTCTTCTTCGTCTTCTCCTTCTTCTTCAGCTGGGGTAATAGGTGCTATTGGCTTGACTGGCTCTTCTTTAACAACAAAAAAGACCAAAGCTGCGATCAAAATTATAATCGCTAAAACAACAACCCCTCCGAGAATAAACTTTTTGGGATCTTGCTTTGACTCTTCTTCATATTCGTAATTATTAATTGTGTTTTCTTCTTCCATATTTTTATTTAATTTAATTTAATTTTTTAATCTCGACCTTTTTAAAATAATCTCTAAAGATTTATATATTTTCATAATAGTTAATTTTTATATTTTATGCAAATATTTTTATTTTTTTATTATTATGTGTTATATTTTAAGTTGTGGACAAGAGCAAGATAAAAAAAATAACAGTTGTTTTTCTGGTAGCAATTTTTTTAATTACTGCTATCTTTGCTTTTTTTATTTTTTATTTTGAAACTTTAACTCCGCCAGTTCATATTTCCGCAGAGCCATTATCTTATAGTGAAATACTTGTTTCTTGGGAAGAAGACGAAAAAAGCAAACATTATAATGTTTACAGATCAACAGATCAAGATAGTTCTTATCTTAAAATAGGAAACACAAAAAAAGGAGAGTATATAGACAAAGATCTTAGTCCGAGTACGGCTTATTACTACAAGGTGACAAAAGTTATTGATTATGAAGAGAGTGAGTTTAGTTCAAGAGCAACTGCATTTACAAAACCGATGATGCCAACAGGATTAGAAGCATCTTCTGAAGATTTTCAAGAGACGATGCGCCTTCAGGTTAATTTGAGTTGGAACTACTCTTTTGTTGCTGACAGATATAATATTTACAGATCTCTTCAAAAAGAAGGGCCTTATGAAAAAATAGAAGAAGCAAGCATTGAAAGTTATTCTGACAATAATATTGAGCCAGAAACGACTTACTATTATACGATTACACAGGTTGCAAATAACACCGAAAGCGTTTATAGTGATGTTGTAGAAGTTTTAACATCTGAAGAGTGGCTTTGTGGTGATGTTATTAGTTATGGAGGAAAAGATTATGAAACAGCAATAATCGGATCAAGGTGCTGGTTTAAAGAAAACTTAAATATTAGTGAAAAGGATGTTGATTACAACTGCACGGTTGAAAAAAACTGCTACTGGAATAAAGAAGAAAATTGTGATACTTACGGAGGACTTTATGACTTTTCTTCTGCTTCGTGCAATGAAAAGAAAGAAGGAACAAGAGGAATCTGTCCCACTGGATGGCGAATTCCTACTGATGATGACTGGTCTGATCTTGAAGTTGCAGCAGGAATGAGTGAAGAAGAAACAGAAAAGTACGGATATCGTGGAGACAACGAGGCCAGTAAAATTTCTAATGGATATGACTTGTGGCTTCCGGGAGAACTGAGAGAAGATGAAGATTTCTCGTCTCTTTCTTTTAATATTTTTCCGGGAGGATATGCAACTTGGCGAGCGGATGGAGGAGGAGAAACAGTTTTTCTGTGGTCATCAACTTCGTCAAATGAAGATCCTGACTGTGGACTTAGAGAAGATGGGTATAGAATAAGAATAATAGATTATAATAATAAGAAGATAAAATTAAGTTGCTTTGCAGAGGACAATATGGCTTATGTTCGCTGTGTAAGACCTTTATAATATGAATATTCAAAAAATAAAAGAATTAGCTTTAAATAATAAAAAGATACTGCTTTTTATCTTGGGAGGATTTTTTGTTCTTTTACTTTTAGTTTTAATTCTTGTTTTTCGTTCTTCTGAGATAACCCCTCCCTTTGATATTCGTGCCCAAGCAAGAGATTATGATAAAGTAAATCTTACTTGGCTTGATGAGAATAGTGGAGAAGAGTACAATATATATCGTTCATTTTCTTTGAAAGATGGTTATGAAAAGATTGAAACAGTAGAAGACAGACATTATCTTGACTGGGGACTTGAACCAGAAACAAATTATTATTACAAAATAACAGCGGTTAAAAAAGGAAAAGAAAGTGATTTTAGTTCAGTTGCCCAAGTGCTCACTGAAAAAGTTGGAGAAGTAGAGAACTTAACCGTTGATGAAGTTGGTAGTAGTTATGTTAAAATATCGTGGGAAGGGTTTAGAGACAGCAAGGGGTATATAATATATCGAACAGAAGACGTCAACAAGCCGTATTCAAGAGTCGGATCAACAAACAACACTTACTATATTGACACTGAGCTTGAGAGTGATAAGGTCTATTATTATGCCGTTTCTCAGATTGTAAATGGAAAAGAAAGCGAGTATAGTAATCAACACTTAGAAGTAAAAACAGAGTACTACTGGTTTTGTGGATATGCCGTTAGTTATCAAGGAGAGTTATATGACACTGTTAATATTGGAGAGCAGTGTTGGTTTAGTAAAAACTTAAATTATCCAACAGCAACGGGAAGTTGGTGTTATGACGATGATGTTGAAAATTGTGCTCTTTACGGAAGGTTGTATGATTTTGAAACAGCGGTTGGTGAAGAAGATGATATTTGTCCTGAGGGATGGAGAGTTCCAACAGACGATGATTTTATAAAGTTAGAAAAAAAGATGGGCGTTGATGAAGTGGAAGTTAATAATCAAGAGTGGAGAGGAGGAGAAAGAAGCATCGGAGACAAGTTGAAAGCAAAAGAATACTGCTCACAAGCAGATAGCCGTTTTTGTGAAGCAGTTGATCTTCTCGTTGAGATGGGAGGATTTAAAGAAAAAGATGGAAAGTTTTCATATCTTGGAACACGCTCTTTTTTCTGGACCTCGGACTTGGTTGAGGATTTTGTGTTAATTCGTGGTTTTGGAAAAGAAAAAGCTGGTATTTACCGAGGGCTTGAAAGCAAAGAAGCGGGTCTTTTTGTAAGATGTATTAAAAATTAATAAGTAATAAAATTATGATGAACAATATTTTAGCCGTTTTATTTGGGATAGCTTTAATTGGAGGAAGCGTTCTTTATGTTAATTTGGAAAAAGTTGAAGAAGAAGAACAACAAGAACAACAAGAACAAGAACAAGCAGAGAGTGAAGCTCCAGAAGAAAGCTTGGTAGATGAAGAAGCGCTTGCTTCTTTAGTTGATTGCTTGAAAGAGAAAAAAGTTGTTGCTTACGGATCAAGAACTTGTCCACACTGCCTTAATCTTGTAGAAAGTTTTGGTGGTTACGATATTATAGATCCTATTTATGTTGAGTGTAGTGGAGGGGATGAAAGATGCCAGACAGATAAACAAACAGGATATGTTCCAGAAATTCAGATAGACAGTGAGCTTTATCAAGGAGAAAGATCTCCTAAGGCGATAGCAAAAGTTGCGGGTTGCGATTTTTAAATATGAATTTTTTAGAGTTTTCATTGCCAGTTGCTTTTCTGACTGTTATCTTTATGATTGTCGCTTCTTCGGTTAATATTCCTATTGGGAAAAGAAGTTTTGTTGAAGTAATAGAACCCCGTTTTTTTGGACTTTTTAACCGAACTGTCAAAAGAGTTCAGGGTGTTTCAGTTAACTTAGGAGGAGCTGTTATTCCACTTATTGTCGCAGGGGTTTTTATTTTCACAATAAGAGAAGCCGGTCTTCTGACGGAGTTTTTAATAGTGACAGGAGTAACGACGGCTGTCTCTTTTGCTGGTTCTCGTTTTGTGAAAAACAAAGGAGCGGTTGTTTCTTTTATTCTTCCCGTTCTTTTTACTGCTCTCTTTTCAGTTGTTCTCGCTCCCGAAGAAGTGGTAAGGGTCGCTTTTAGTAGTGGTGTTTTGGGAGTTGTTATCGGTTCTGATCTTCTTCACTTACCATACGCATTAAAATCTGGAAGAAGCGTAATCTCAATTGGAGGAGCAGGAGTGTTTGACGGAATATTTTTAGTTGGTGTTTTTTCTGCTTTAGTAGGAAGTATATCTGTTTAATTTTTGACAAAAGAATAAAAATAGTGTATCCTTATGGCGGGTTAGAAATATTTTAACCTGGAGAAATAGGTCGGATTTCTTAAAATTTAAAATTATTTTATCTATTTAAATGGAAGGAACAATTAAAACCCTTACCGAAAGAGGATTTGGCTTTATAGAAAGAGAAGGAGAAGATGATATCTTCTTTCACTCCAACGATTTAGTTGATGTACAATTTGATGATCTTAAGGTAGGAGATAAAGTGAGTTTTGAGGTCGCTCAATCTAACAAAGGACCAAAAGCGAGCAATGTAACTCGTATCTAAAAGAGATTTTAGAAAATTTCAAGAGAGGGTTGTTTACCCTCTCTTGTTGTTTTATAATGTAATTATGTCACAAAAAATAAAAGGAATAATAAATATAAATACTTCAGGGTGTGGTTATTTAAAAATAGAAGAACAAGAAGAGGATGTTAAAATTAATGCTTCTTTTTTGAATACTGCTCTTCACAACGATGAAGTAGAGATTGTTCTTCTTCCTAAAAAAGAAAAAGAACGACAACATGGAGAAGTGGTTAGGGTAATAAAAAGAGCAAAAACAAGGTTTGTAGGACGGATTGAAAGAAAAAACGGAAAAAATTTCGGATTTCTTATTCCTGACGATAACAGGATGTATGTTGATATTTTTATTCCTAATATAGATAAAAAAATAAAAGGAAACAAGAAGGTCTTGGTTGAAGTTCAAAACTGGAGTGATCCTAAAAAGAACCCAGAAGGAAAGATTATAAAAGTTATTGGAAGCAAAGGAAAGAATGATGTAGAACTTGAGTCAATTGTTTTAGAAAAAGGGCTTGAGATTGATTTTCCCGCAAAAGTTGAAGAAGAGGCAAAAAAAATTGAAAAGAAAAAAATTGACTTAAAAAATAGGCGTGATTTTAGAAATGATCCTGTTTTTACAATAGATCCCGAAGATGCAAAAGATTTTGATGACGCTTTGTCCATTAAAGATATTGGCGGAGGTTTTTATGAAGTAGGAGTTCACATTGCTGATGTTTCTTATTATGTAGAGGAAGGATCAAAACTTGACAAAGAAGCACGGAAAAGATCTTTTTCTATATACTTAGTTGACAGAACAATTCCGATGCTTCCTGAAGTTTTATCTAACAATGTTTGTAGTTTGATGCCAGATAAAGAAAGAGCGACTTTTTCAGCAGTTTTCAAGATGAAAGAAAACGGAGAGATTATTGAAAGCTGGTTTGGAGAAGGAGTTATCTGTTCTAAAAAAAGATTTTCATATAAAGAGGCGCAGAACATTTTAGACAACAGAAAAGGAGAGTTTTATAAAGAACTTTCATTTTTAGCAAAAATTGCAGAGCATTTAAGAAAAAAAAGATTAGACGCAGGAGCCCTTTGTATAGAAGATGACGAGTTGTTTTTTGAACTTGATCATGAAGGAAGGCCAGTTTCTCTTTATCGAAAAGAACACCTTTTTACACACAATTTAATTGAGGAGTTTATGGTCGTTGCCAACAAGACAGTAGCAGAAAAATTTAACACCCTTCATCGTATTCACGATAATCCTGACCGAAAAACAATAAGTAGCTTAATTGCCTTTTTGACTGGGCTTGGATATAGGATAAATATAAAAGGAGATGAGATATCTTCAACAGAAATTAACAAGCTTTTTCAAGACATAAAAGGAAAAGATGAAGAATTTTTGGTTAAAAATATGGTTTTAAGAGCGATGTCCAAAGCAAAATACTCAACGCTAAGTAAAAAACACTTTGGGCTTGCTCTTGATAAGTATATGCACTTTACTTCTCCAATAAGAAGATATGCTGATCTTGTAATGCATCGGATTGTCAAGAAAAAATTAAAAAACGAAAAAGTTAAACCAGAAAACTATGAAGAAGTTGCAAGAGAAATATCACTAAGAGAACTTGATGTTCTTGATGCAGAAAGATCATCTGTTAGCTATAAACAAGTAGAGTATATGTCTGATAAAGTTGGACAAGTTTTTGATGTTATTATTTCAGGAGTGACAAACTTTGGGATTTTTGTTCAAGAAGTTGAAACAAAAGCAGAAGGAATGATATCTGTTCGTGATATGGACGATGATTACTATATCCTTGACGAAGAGTCATACTCTCTGATCGGAACAAGAAAAAGAAAAAAATACTCTCTCGGAAACAAAATAAAAGCAAAGTTAGTTGAAACAGACCAAGAAGGAAGACGCCTAAACTTCGCAATAATATAGATAAAAAATCAAAAGTAAAAACTGATAATTGACCTTTGACTTTTGACATTTAACTTTTGACCGTCATTCTCGCTTCACTCTTGTCATTCCCGCCCTGACGATATTTTTGTTCGTTGGGGAGGAGATGAGTTTGTTCTCATTCTTCCAGAGACAACCCATCAGCAAGCCAAAAAGCTTGCCTTGAGAATTGAAGAAGAAGTCAGAAAAAAACAACTTCTTGTAAAGTTCTCATACGGGATTGTTGAAAAGAAAAAAGAGCAAAGCAAGGAAAAAGACCTCGCACTGCTCATTGAAAAAGTCAGCAGGAGAATGCAGGTCGAAAAAAATAAAAAAAAAGAAACAAAGTAAAAGGGGGCCGACACAAAATCGGCCCCCTCATCCTTATTACTCAACCATTTTTACACCCCTGGGGTGTAAAAATGGGGGGTTATTTTTCTTGTTTTGGGTTTTTATTGGAGATGAATTTGCAGTCGGGATAGCGAGAGCATCCGTAAAAAATATTTCCTTTTTTTGCTCTTCTTTTTACAACATCTCCTTCTCCGCACTCTGGACACTTCATATCAATATCATCATCTTTGATTGACTTTATATTTTTACACTCGGGATAGTTTTCGCATCCGTAAAATTTTCCAAAACGGCTCTGCTTTATCTTCATCTTTCCTTGACACTTGTCACAAATTACTTCTTCTTCAGATTCTTTCTCTTTTTCTTCTTCAGTAATAAGTGGTTTTGAGTTTTTACAATCAGGAAAGTTTTTACACGCCATAAACTTTCCATACCTCCCCATTTTTATAACCATTTCCCCGCCACATTTTTCGCATTTTTCGTTTGTTTTTTCTTCTTGCATAATATCTTCTTTTTTAAGTTCTTTTTCTTTTACTTCTAATTGTTTTGCAAAATCTTTGTAAAAGTTAGCAATAATTTTTTTCCACTCTTTTTTTCCTTCAGCAACTTCGTCCAATCCTTTTTCCATCTCAGATGTGAACTTTCGATCAACAACAAAAGGAAAGTGTTTTGATAAAAGATCGTTAACAATCTTTCCAATCTCGGTTGGTTTCAGGTTTCTTTTTTCTATTTTCTCAAGATAATTTCTGTAAAAAAGAGTTGATAAAGTTGGAGCGTAAGTAGAAGGTCTTCCGATTCCGTTTTTTTCAAGCTCTTTAATTAAAGTTGCTTCTGTGAACCTTGCTGGTGGCTTTGTAAAGTGTTGTTCAGTTAGTATCTCTTTTAAGGATAACTTTTCTTTTTCTTTTACTTCCGGAAGTTCGTTTTCTTGAAACTTAACAGGATAAACTTTTGTAAATCCACTGTGTTTTAAAACCGAACCAGAGCTTGAAAGAAGATATTTGTCTTTATTTTTTGCATCTATGTCAACTGTAGTGCTGTAAAAAACAGCTTCACTCATAAGAGAAGCGGTAAATCTTCTCCAGATAAGGTCGTATAATTTTTTTTCTTCTTCTTTTAATCCTTTAACGTTTTCAACTGTTTTTTCAGGATAGGCTGGTCTTACTGCTTCGTGAGCTTCTTGTGTTTTTCCCTTGCTTTTAAAAGAGGTTCCCCTATAGTAATCTTTTCCAAAAGTTTCAGTTATATATTTTTTCCCAGCAGTTACTGCTTGTGAAGAGAGGTGAACGGAGTCGGTACGGTGATAAGTAATAAGTCCTTTTTCATACAAAGATTGAGCAACACTCATTGTAAAGCGAGAAGGAAATCTTAATCTTTTAAACGCTTCTTGTTGCATTGTGCTGGTGGTAAAAGGAGGAGAAGGGTTTCTCTTCTTTTCTTTTTTACTTACTGAACTAACAATAAAAGAAGCATTTTTCAGATCTTCTTCTATCTCTCTTGCTTGTTTTTCGTTTTTTATATCAAGGCGAGCTATTTTTTTACCGCCAACTTCTTTTATTCCGGCGGTTAAGCTTCCTTTTTCAGCGTCAAGAACAGCATCAACGCTCCAGTACTCCTCAGCATTAAATTTTTCTATCTCTTCTTCTCTGTCACTTACTATTTTAAGAGCAACGGACTGAACCCTTCCCGCCGAAAGTCCGCGAGCCACTTTTTTCCAAAGAAATGGTGATAATTTATATCCAACAACTCGGTCAAGAACTCTCCGTGCTTGCTGGGCGTTGACTAAATCTACATCTATTTTTCTTGGATTTTTTATTGCTTCTTCAACAGCACTTTTTGTTATCTCATTAAAAGAAACTCTTTTATAATCTTTTAAATCTAAAATAAAAGCAAGATGAAAAGAGATCGCCTCTCCTTCGCGATCAGGATCAGTGCTGAGATAAACTATATCAGCTTTTTTTGCAGCTTCTTTCAGTAGTTTAATGTTTTTCCTTGCTCTTGTTGGGATTACATACTGTGGCTCAAAATCATTCTCAACATCAACTCCCAACTTGCTTTTTGGAAGATCACGAACATGCCCTCCAGAAGCAAGGACTTTGTAATCTTTCCCCAGAAACTTTTCCAAGGTTTTCGTTTTAGTTGGACTTTCTACTAATACTAAATACATATTCCCTATAATAGCACAACTATCTGATAATTAAAATCTATAACACAAAATCAAAAGTCAAAAATCAAAATTGACAATTAACATGTGACATTTGACTTTTGACTGTCATTCCCGCGCAGGCGGGAATCCAGTTTGTGATTTTAAACATTTGAATTTGTAATTTATTTGTTATTTGTAATTTAGAATTTGTGATTTTATCCATGGGGTTCCCGCCTCCGCGGGAATGACAAGAAGGGTGCAGGAATAACAATGGAATGTGCAGGAATGACAGCACTGCTCCCCATTTTTACACCCCTGGGGTGTAAAAATGGGGGGTTTGGTTGACAAAAAATTAAAATGTAATATAATATAGGTACGCTCATTTAAAACATTTTGTAGATTGAAATTTTTGAGATTATCTGCGAGTAACCTTGAGAGTGCAAGAAGTTGCACTCTTAATCTCTTGCAATTTCCTTTTGGTTTTGCAAGTGAATAAAATCCCTCCTTTTTATTTGGGTTGGTGTCCGTAATGGATACTTTTGTTTTTTGTTTTGTTTATCAGAACAAGAAACAAAGCTCGCAGATAACCTCAAGAAATTTCAATTAAATTGATGCTCTTCTTAGTAAGTTCTGATGAGAGTATTTTTTTTAACTCTTCGGCGATCTTCTCTTCTATTTCAAGTCCTTTTTGAGAAGTTTTTTCAAGGACAATTTTTTTTGCTTTTTCGTTTTCTTTATGTGAAACACCCACTCTCAATCGCCAAAAATCTTTTGTTTTAAGAGCTTTCATAACAGACAAAACACCGTTGTGTCCGGCTGCTCCTCGTGAATATGAGAATCTTATTTTTCCTGTTGGAAGGTCGGTGTCATCATGAACGATTATTATTTTTTCAGGATTAATTTTGAATTTTTTTACCGCTCTTTTAACTGGACCGCCGGAAAGATTCATAAAGGAAAGAGGTTTCATTAAAACAACCTCTTTTTCTTCAATAAACCCCTTTGAAACAAGTCCATCTACTGTTTTGTCTTTTGAGAACAAAGGAAGTCCTTCTTTTTCTTGAAGAAGAGAAATAATTCTGAAACCAGCATTATGAACAGTTTTTTCATACTTTTCTTTAGGATTTCCTAATCCAATAATCAGATACAAGTCACTTTTTTCTTTTTCACTAAATATTTTATTTTTTATCTTGTTCCACATAGTATATAAACTCAAAAGTCAAAATTCAAAAGTCAAAACTGCAACTAAAAACTATAAAACCTTGTCATTCCTGCCTTTCCCAATGTCATTCCCGCGGAAGCGGGAATCCAGTTTGTGATTTTGGTATTGTGATTTGTGATTTATTTAGGATTTAGAATTTAGTGCTTAAGATTTAATTCACGGGATTACTTCGGGCTACCGCTCTCGCAATGACGGAGTTGGTCAATTGTCAATAGTCAAATGTTAATTGTTCTTTCATTATACCTTGTCTTGATAAATTTGTGAAATTTTGTTAGAATTACGCTATGAAGGAAGTATTTAAAACTATATTGAAAGAAGCATTAAAGGTGCTTTTCGTTGTTGTGTTTGTTGTTCTTCCGATTCGTTACTTTGTTTTTCAGCCGTTTATTGTTCGCGGAGCGTCAATGGAACCGAATTTTCAAGATGCTGACTATCTGATTGTTGATCAGATGACTTATCGTTTTTCTGAGCCACAAAGAGGAGATGTTATTGTTTTTGAAAATCCAGAGGTATCAAATAAAAAGTATATAAAGAGAGTGATCGGACTTCCTGAAGAAGAAGTGACAGTAAAAGGAGCAGAAATTGTGATAAAAAACAAAGAGGGAGAAGTTGTTTTAGAAGAAACTTATATCGCTGAAGAAAATCAACCAATATTTTTTAAAGGAAGCAAGAATTTTGTTTTAGGTGAAGAAGAGTATTTTGTTTTGGGAGATAACCGAAAAGCATCCCTTGACTCAAGATCGTGGGGAGCGTTATCAGATGACTATATAATAGGAAGAGTTTTATTCCATATATCTTTTTTTGATAAATTTTCAAAACCAAAAACACCAGAATATTGATTTGACAATTGACCTTTGACATTTGACTTGTGACAAGTATAGCCGTTATAAAAGTTATAATTGATATAATAAAATCATAAGCATAAAATTCTAAATACTAAATTTAAAACTCCTACCTACTGGTGGGAGGGCAAAACAACAATTTTTATAATCGTTATAAATTATTATAACTTTTATAATTTTAAATTTTAAGTTGTAGTTTTGCGTTTTGAGTTTTGCGTTTTGAGTTTACATAATATTATGCCTAAAAAATTCAAGAGTTTGGGTGGAATGCACGATGTTTTTGGAGAACAGTATGAGTACTTTAATAAAGTAAGGGAGGTTGTTTTGAAAAATGCAAAAATATATGGATTTAAAGGGATAGAAACGCCGGTAATAGAAGAAACAGGAGTTTTTACGCGTGGAGTTGGAGAGCAGACCGATATTGTTGAAAAAGAGATGTACTCTTTTAAAACCAAAGGAGGAGAGCAAGTTTCGTTGAGACCAGAAGGAACAGCACCGATAATGCGTTCTTTTATTGAACATAGTTTTTACACAAAGCCACAGCCAGTAAAATTTTACTACTTTCAACCGTTTTTTCGCTACGAACGACAACAAGCAGGAAGGTACCGCCAGTTTTGGCAGTTTGGATTTGAAACAATCGGAAAAGACAGTTCAGTTGTTGACGCTCAGATAATTATTTTGGCGTATAACATTCTTCAAGAGTTGGGTGTTAAGGATGTTATAGTAAAAATAAACAATTTGGGTTGTGGAAGATGCAGAGACAAGTTCAGAGTAGCGTTAAGGAAGTATCTAAAAGAAAAAACATCGCTACTTTGTTCTGATTGCAAAAAAAGAATGAGAAAAAATCCGTTAAGAGTGCTTGACTGTAAAGAGTGTTCAGTGAAACAAGGAGCACCGCAAATAATTGATTTTTTGTGTAAAAAATGTACTGAAGATTTTCGACAAGTTCTTGAGTTGTTAGATGAAGTAAAAGTTCCTTATGATCTTGATTCGTTTTTAGTGCGTGGATTGGACTACTACAACGGAGTTGTTTATGAAATGATCTCTTCTTCTCAAGAAAAACCACTTGCACTTGGAGGCGGAGGAAGGTATAATAAGCTTAGTGTTCTTCTTGGAAGTGAGGATGAGATTCCTGCAACAGGAATGGCGTTAGGAGTAGAAAGAGTGGTCTCTTTAATGAAAGAGAATCAGGTAAAAATAGAAAAAGAAGAACGGGATGTTTTTATCGCGCAACTTGGTGACTTAGCAAAAAAGAAAGCGTTAAAACTTTTTGAAGATTTCAAAAAATCAGGACTTCCTGTTCTTGAGTCGTTTGGAAGAGATTCGCTAAAAAGTCAGTTAAGTAGAGCAGACAGGTTGGGGGTTAGTATAACAATTATTATTGGAAAAGAAGAGGCGTTTGCAGAAAAAGCAATCATTAGAGATATGGATTCGGGAAAACAAGAAAAAGTTGACCTGAAAGAAGTAGTTAAAGAAGTGAAAAAGAAGTTAAAAGAAAAAAAGAAAAGTAAAAAGTAAAAAATTAATTATTATAAATTTATGCCATTAGAAGTAACAAGAAAAGAAAAAGAAAACAACAACAGTATTGTTCACCGCTTTACTCGTTCTGTGATTCAGAGTGGAATCATAAAAGAATCTCGTTCAAGAAGATTTTTTCAAAGAAATATTAGCAAAACTGCAAAAAAAAGATCTGCTTTGAGAAGAATAAGAGCAAAAGAAGAGTTTAACAGAAAGTGGAAGATGGGGGAAACAAAATAAATGAAGATATCATTAAAAAATCTTACAAGGTTTTGTATTGATGAGAAGTCGGTAATAGCTGTTTTGCAAAAAATACTAGAACAAGAAAAACAAGAAAAAGAGATATCAGTTGTTTTTGTGGGAAGTAAAAAAATGAGAGATCTGAACCGAATATATCGCGGAAAAGATTACACAACAGATGTTTTGTCTTTCGTTTTTGATGAGAAAAACTTTCAAGGAGAAGTTTTTGTTTGTCCAGCAAAAATAAAAAATAGTTTCAAAGAGGAAGAGTTTACAAAAGAATTTTTTCGCGTTATTATTCATGGTGTTCTCCATCTTTGTGGATACCGTCATAATGACACAAGAAGCGAAGAAAAAATGAACGAAAGAACAGAGCACTACTTGGATTCTTAAAAAATTTAACTACTTTAGTATTTATGAGTAAAGCGCCTACAATCGCCGCCGTTGATATCGGGACAGGAACTATTAAGGCAATTATAGTTCAAAAACAAGCCGATGAAGCAAGTTTCAGAGTTTTAGGAATGGCTGAAAATGTTTCTTCTGGGGTTAGAAAAGGAGTAGTTAGTGATCCCGAAAAAGTAGGAAAAATAATTCGGGTGACGATTGCAGAGGCGCAAAAAGAAGCTGGTCAAGAGATAGACGAAGTTTACACAAACATAAACGGAGTCCATCTCTTTTGTTTACTTTCAAGGGGAATAATCTCTGTCTCAAGAGCTGATCAAGAGATATCAGAATCAGATGTGGAGAGAGTGATTGAAGCAGCAAAAACATTTTCCTTGCCTCAAAATAAAAAAATAATAAAAATAATCCCAAGAGAGTTTATTATTGATAAACAGAAAGGAATTAAAAACCCAATGGGTCTTCACGGAGTTAGATTAGAAGCAGAGATTATCGCAATGGGTGGTTTTGTTTCTTACTTGAAAAATATTAATCAAGCGTTTGAGAGAGTTGATATAGAAGTTGAAGATCCTATCATTAATCCCCTTGCTTCCGCAAGAGCAGTTTTAACAAATCAAGAAAAAGAAGTAGGGGTGATGGTTGTTGATATCGGAGCAGGAACAACGGGGGTCTCGGTATATGAAGAAGGAGAGCTTCTTCACACCTTTGTTCTTCCGGTTGGAACAAACAACCTTCGGAACGATATTGCAGTTGGGCTTAAAGTTGATCCAGAAACTGCAGAGTTTATTAAAAACAAGTTTAGTGATTCAATCTTAGAAAACAAAAAAGGAGCAAAAGTAGAAAAGATAAAATTAACAACAGGAGAAGAGATAAGTTTCAAAAGAAGTGAACTCAGAAAGATTGCAGAACCAAGGATAGAAGAAATATTTTGCGAAATAGAAAAAGAGTTGAAAAAAATATCTCGCGAAAAAGCACTCCCGGGAGGAGTGGTTATCACTGGAGGAGGAGCAAAAATCCCAAAGATAAAAATTTTTGCAAGAGAAAAACTGGGGCTTTACTGTCGTATCGGACATCCTCGCCGCTTCTTTCCGCTTGAAGAAGACCCTTCTTACTCTGCTTTGTGCGGGATTGTCCTTTGTGGAATGGATTTAGAAGAAAATGGGGGAAAAAGCAAGTTTGACTTTAATATTATTTTTTCTAAAATAAAGAAAGTGTTCCAAGTTTTTATACCATAATAAAATTATGAATGACCTACCTAAAATAAAAGTTGTTGGTGTTGGAGGATCGGGATGTAATGCTATCTCAAGGATGGCTGGTTGTGGAATTAAAGGAGTTGAACTGATTGCAATAAATACTGATTTTCACGATCTTAGAGATACTGAGGCCGATGTGAAGATAAGAATAGGGAAGAAGTTAACTCAAGGGCTTGGAACAGGAATGAATATGGAGTTAGGAAGAAAAGCCGCTGAAGAGAACAGAGAAGAGATTGGAAAAGCACTCAAGGACTCAGATATGGTCTTTCTGACTTGTGGTGTTGGAGGAGGAACTGGAAGCGGAGCACTTCCAGTTGTTGCTGAAATTGCAAAAGAAAATGATGCTCTTGTTATTGCCGTCGTCACAACCCCGTTCTCTTTTGAAGGAAAAGAAAGAAGCAAGGTAGGAAAAAAAGGATTAAAAGCAGTTCAAGATAAAGTGGATACTTTAATTCCAATATCAAATGATCGTCTTTTGTCAACACTTGATCCGAACATCTCTCTTTCTGATGCTTTCTGGGTTTGTGATGAAATTCTTCGGCAAGCAGTTCAAGGAATATCTGACTTGATTACTCTTCCAGGAATAATAAATATTGATTTTGCTGATGTTAAGGCGATAATGAAAAATTCGGGGTCAGCTCTTTTTGGAAAAGGAGTTGCAAAAGGAAAACGCCGTGCAGAAGAAGCAGCATTAAAAGCACTTAATCTTCCGTTAGTTGATCTTTCTTGCGAGAACGCAAAAGGAGTTCTTTTTAATGTAAACGGAGGAAAAGATTTAAGCTTGTCAGAAGTATATGAAATCGCAGAAGTGATAAAGAAGAAAGTTTCCCCAGACGCCAGTATAATATTTGGAGCAGTAGAGGATAGTAGCTTAGAAGAAGGAGAAATAAAAGTAACCATAATTGCTACCGGATTTTAATGGATGTAAACTACTTCAAATAATATTTATCGTGATTTTAATTATATTTGGTTGCCCCAGACATATTTTATTTTGTAAATTTAATCCTTTATCAGAGCTTCTAATAAATAAAACTTAAAATGATTTCAAAAATTGAAAAAAGAAACGGAGAAGTTGTAGATTTTGATGTTCAAAAAATTGAAAGCGCAGCATATAAAGCGCTTACTTTTACGAAAAAGGGGGACAAAGATGAAGCGAGAGTTATTTCTGATAAAGTTTTAGAGGTTCTTCTTCAAAGATTTAGCAGGGAAGAAGTCCCTACCGTTGAAGATATTCAAAACATCGTTGAAGAGGTCTTAATAATGGAAGGATTTACAGACACTGCTCGTAGTTATATTCTTTACCGGGAAAAAAGAAGAGAAGTGAGGGATGCGATGACACAGTTAGAAGATTCAAGTGAAATTATTGAAAAATACATAGATGAGATTGACTGGGAAGTGAAAGAAAACGCGAATATGACATACTCTCTTCAAGGACTAAATCAACACGCAACCTCTCATATTTCAAAAAAATACTGGCTTAACAAGATTTATCCTTACGAGATAAGAGAAGCAGCAAAAAATCAGGATTTTCATATTCACGACCTAAATCTGCTCGCTACTTACTGTTGCGGGTGGGATCTGCAAGATCTTCTTCTCCGAGGATTTGGAGGAGTTCCATCAAAAATAGAATCAAAACCACCAAAACATTTTCGTCCAGCGCTGGGACAGATTGTAAACTTTTTCTTTACTCTTCAAGGAGAAAGTGCAGGTGCACAGGCGATGAGCAACTTTGACACTTTCCTTGCTCCTTTCATCAGATACGATAATTTGGACTACAAACAAGTAAAACAGTCCTTACAAGAGTTTTTGTTCAACTGCATGGTCCCAACCCGCGTAGGATTTCAATGTCTCTCGGAAGATACTGAGATTTTAACTAAAGATGGGTGGAAAAAACACAACGAAGTGAAACAAGGAGATGTTATAAAAACATTTAATACTGAAGAAAAAATAATTCAAGAAAAACAAGTAAAAAAAGTATTTTCAAAAGAATATGAAGGAAAGATGTACTCTGTTTCAAACAGAATTCAAGATCAGTTAATCTCTCCTCATCACAGAATGGTGAGAAAGAAGTTTAACAGTGAAAGATATGTACTTGAAGAAGTTGAAGAAGTGTTAAAACTTAAAACACCACAAACGATTCCGATAGCTGCTGACAATAAAAACAAAGCAATTGATATTACCAACGAAGAGATAAAGTTGGTTGCTTGGATTGTCTCTGAAGGAAGTATGGAGTCAAAAGTTAACTGGAGAAGAATAGTAATTTATCAATCAGAAAAGAAAAACAAAGAAAAGTACGAAGAAATTCTTGCTCTTTTAGAAATTCTTGGAATTAAATACACAACACAAGAAGGATCAAAATCCCTTGGCGATGTTGTGATGCAGATAAGATTTAACTCTGAAGAAACACAAAAGATATTAGATCTTTTTGACACGAAAGATAGTGTGAAAAAAATCCCATCAAGGTTCTTAGAGATGAGTCAGAAACAAAGCAGGGTTTTCTTGGAAACATACATCAAAGGAGATGGTCACGAGGGATCAAAGATTACCGTTTCTGATAAAGAAACTTTGAGAGATCTTCAAAGAATAATAGTTAACTCTGGATATGGATTTACAACTTCTAAAAGAAAGTCATCGGGTGTAGGGAAGAAGATGCTTTATATTATTAGAGTTATTCGTCATCAAGAAACACACATCACTAAAATAAAAGAAGTTGATTACAAAGGATTTATATGGTCTGTTAATACTGACAACGAAACAGTTATTGCAAAAAGAAAAGGAAAGGTTTTCATAACAGGGAACACGCCTTTTCTAAATGTTTCGTTGGATGTTAAGATTCCTGAGTTTTTGAGAAACCAACCGATTATTATTGGTGGTGAAGCGAAGAGAGAAACATATGGAGAGTTTCAGAAAGAAGTTGATATTTTCAACAAAGCTTTTTACGAGTGCTTAATGGAAGGAGATTCAAAAGGAAGAGTTTTCACTTTTCCAATTCCAACAATTTCTATTGCCAAAGATTTTGATTGGGACAACAAAGCTCTTGATCCGATGTGGGAAGCAACCGCAAAGTACGGAATAAATTATTTTTCAAACTTTATTCAGTCCGATATGAACCCCGAGGATTTTAGAAGTATGTGTCCACTTGACAGAAACGAAAAGGTCTTAATCAGATCAAAAAGAGGAAGAGGATTAGAGTATTCTAGTATAGGATTTATCTGTGAAGGACGCGCTAAAGAAAACGAATATGAAGTTTATAGTGATGGAAAGTTTATAAAAGGAAGATTCAACAAGTTCCCTAATCAGAAGATGATGTTGGTGGTTTTGAAAAATGGACACAAGATTAAGATGAGTGAAAATCACCTGAACTATGTGATGAAAGATTCTAAAAGTGCCATTGAAACATTAAAAGGAAAGGATCTTAAAGAAGGATTTTATCTTCCCTACTCTTTAAATGTTTACGAAGGAGAAGGAGGAAACAAGGATTTAGGGTATTTTGTTGGTGCTTTTGCCGGTGATGGTTCCTTTGATGGAGATGGAAGCGTTGTATTTTCATTAGAGCAAGAAAGAAAAAAAGAGATAATATCAAAAATAATAAAAATATCAGAAAAATATTTTGGAGCTCATTACTCAACCAAAAAAGACCCTAAAACGAAATTATTTACATTAAAAATTCATTCACGAGCGGCTGTTGGCTTGTGTAAAGATTTTATTGCCAATAAAAAAAGAGAAAAACATTACAAAGCAAGGATTTTTGGAACAAGTGTAGAGTTTAGAAAAGGAGTGCTGAAGGGTCACTATGAG
This sequence comes from uncultured Candidatus Saccharibacteria bacterium, assembly GCA_964557305.1. Taxonomy (GTDB): domain Bacteria; phylum Patescibacteriota; class Minisyncoccia; order Minisyncoccales; family PWPS01; genus PWHW01. The sequence goes on from CAZKZM010000068.1 coordinate 26,297, forward strand.
ACCGATGGCGGAAATAAAAACAGAACATATACTTCATCTAAGAGAATGGTTGAAAGTATAAATATGCTTAATGCTACATTGGGAAAAACGACAAGCATATACAAAGACGACAGAGAGGGAAGATTGGGAAGTGAGCCAAATTATGCAGTTAGAGCGTATAGTTTTGCCAATAAAAAATATGGAGATATCTGGTTCAAGAAGAAAGAAAAAGTATGGGTTCAGATAAAGTTAATAAAAAAGATCAATAAAATTAGTGTGGCATACTGTTTTGAAGTAGAAAATGGAGAGCCCGTTTTTACAGTTGGAACAACAGGAATCCTTACGCACAACTGCCGACTTAGGTTGGATAACAAGGAGTTGATAAAGAGAGGGGGAGGGCTTTTTGGCTCACAACCACTTACTGGTTCAATTGGTGTTTGTACAATTAACTTGCCACGAATAGGATATTTGTCAAAAACAAAAGATGAGTTTTATAGTAGATTAGGAGCGGTGATGGATCTTGCAAAAGAAAGCTTAGAGATAAAAAGAAAGGCCGTAGATAACTTTATTGAAAAAGGACTATATCCTTATTCCAAACACTATCTTAATTCTGTGAAAAAGATGCGTGGCTCTTATTTTGGAAATCACTTTTCAACAATCGGTCTTATCGGAATGAACGAATCGCTTTTAAATTTTATGGGAGAAGGGACTGGTTCTGAAGAAGGAAGAAAGTTTGCAGTAGAAATTCTTGACTTTATGCGTGACCGACTTGTTGAGTATCAAGAAAAAACAGGAAATCTATACAACTTAGAAGCAACTCCGGGAGAAGGGTGTTCTTACCGCCAAGCGAGTATAGACCGAGGAAGATACCCAGATATTATAACAGCAGGAACAAAAGAAAATCCGTACTACACAAACTCTATTCACCTTCCGGTTGGATACACTGATGATCCGTTTGAAGCACTTGATCTTCAAGATGAACTGCAACAAAAATTTACTGGAGGAACGGTGTTTCACTTGTTCTTGGGAGAGAGAATGGCTACTGCTGAAAGCGCAAAAGGTCTTGTAAAAAAGGTATTAAACAACTATCATTTACCATACATAACAATAACACCTACTTTTTCTGTTTGTCCTAACTGTGGATACTTAAAAGGAGAGCAGTTCTACTGCCCTAATTGCAAAATAAAAGGTCCAAAGAAGATTATAAAAAATATTTAACAAAAAAAATATGAGTAAAAATATATTTTCTACAAAAAAACAAGCAGTTGAGGCAAGAAAGTGTTTTGATTGTGGGTGTGACATAAAGATTGAAGATAAAGACATTAAAAATGGAGTTCTCTTAGAGTATGAAGATAACGACGAGCAACTTTTTGCGATGAAGTGTGACGATTGTTACAAAAAAAACGAAGGAATCTCTAATTACAAAAAGTGCGAAGTTTACTCAAGAATAGTAGGATATCTCCGTCCAGTTCAAAACTATAATCCAGGCAAAAAACAAGAGTACGAAGAAAGAAAGGAATACACTGCAAAGGTGTAAATACACCCCATTTTTACACCCCAGGGGTGTAAAAATGGGGTGTAAAAAACCATTCGGAGCAGGGTTATACTCCGGCGGGAATCTCCGTGAATTTAATTTCAAATTTCAAATTTCAATTGAATAACCAAATGAACAAATGACTAAATCCCTTAAAAAGAATCTTCGATTCTTTACGGGACAAGTCTTAAAACAACTCACGCATAGCTTTGTGATTATGTGTTTTAAAATTTAAACATTTAGAAATTTGAAATTGATTTGAAATTTGAAATTTGAAATTTGAAATTCTTGCAAGATTTCCACTGGAATTTTACACTGTTTCGAATGGTGTGGGGTGGGAATGATAGAGTATTACTATCTATTAGTGTAAAAATATTTATTTTATGAAAATTGGTGGATTACAAAAACTAACGCTTATTGACTATCCGGGGCAAGTTGCTTGCACTGTTTTTCTTGCTGGTTGTAATTTTCGTTGTCCGTGGTGTTACTCGGCAGAGCTTGTTTTGCCCGAAAAAATTGAAAATCAAGCAGAAGTAGAAGAAAAAGAATTTTTCAGATTTTTAGAAAGAAGAAAAAACACTCTTGATGGCGTTGTTATTTGTGGAGGAGAAGCAACAACAAACGCTTCGCTTCCTGAGTTTATAAGAAAGATAAAAGAAAAAGGATTTAAAGTAAAACTTGATACCAACGGCTCTAATCCACAAATGTTAATTCATCTTCTTGAAGAAAAGTTACTGGATTATATTGCGATGGATGTTAAAAATAGCTTTGATAAGTATAGTCAGACGGTGGGAGTTGATTGTGATGTTGAAAAGATAAAAAAAAGCATTGATGTTATAAAAAACTCAGAAGTTGATTACGAGTTCAGAACAACAGTGGTTCCAGGAATTCATGAAGAAGAAGACATTGAAAAGATAGGAGAAGCATTAAAAGGAGCAGAAAAGTATTTTTTACAAAATTTTCTTCCTGAAAAAACAATTAACGGAGGATTCATAGAAAAAACACCATTTTCCAAAGAGAAGCTTGAAAAGTTAAAAGAAAAAGCAGCTCCTTTTGTGAAAAAATGTGAGACAAGAGGATAAAGACACCTTTTCTTTTTTGTGCCGACTTTTCAGTCGGCACTTTTGTTTTGACTTTTATTTTATTTGTTTTATTATTAAGTAATATCAATATAATTTTTTTATATATGAAGATTTTATTTGTTTCTTACTCAAGAACAGGAAATACTCAAAAAACAACGGAGAAAATAAAAAAAGAGTTAAAAGAACGAGGACACGAAGTAGTTACAGAAAAAATTAAATTAAAAAAAGAGCTTGAATCAAGGTGGTTAGTTCTTTTTGATATAAAAGTGACACTTAGTTACTTTTTGGGGCTTGCCTTGAGAAAAGACATTTTACCCAGAAGAGAAATTGAGCCAGTTTCTTTTCCAAACATATCACAGTTTGACAGAGTTTGTATAACAACTCCCAAGTGGGGCAGTGTTCCTCCACAGATATGTAAATATATTGATATTGTTGAAGGATTGGAAGGAAAAAAAGTTGCTGTTTTTTCCTCTTACTACTGTCCTCCCTATAAATACATTGAGTTGAAGGCGATTTTTGGACCGTTAAAGAAAATGATAAGCAAAAAACAAGGAGAAGTGACTGTAATGATGGGTGCGACTACCGATTTTCTTGAAAGAGGAATTAAATCGTTTAAAGCAGTAATATGGATTCTTAATCTGGTCAGGTTTGGAAAGCCATTTCCAAAAGATTGGCGAGACAGATCACCATACTTTATATCAGAAAAGTTTAAACCAGTAGCTCCTTACAAGGAAGAAGCGATCAAGTTGTTTTGTGATAAAATTGAAAATTAAAAAAAATAAAAGATGAAAATTTTAGTTGCTTACTACTCCCGTACAAAAGGAACAGAAAAATTAGCAGATGTTTTGATTAAAAAAATTAGAGATTCAGGACATTCTGTTGATGTTGAAAAAATAAAACCACAAAAAGAACACAGTTGGTTTTTTTGGTTTTTTATTAGAATCTTTAAAGGAAGTTGCAAGATTAAACCCTTGAAAATTAAAACAGCAGAAGATTATGATCTGGTTTTAGTTGGAAGTCCTAACTGGACGCGAGTTTCCTTGCCAGTGGGAGGATATATCAAAGAAGTGAAAGGAATAAGATACAGAAATGTTGCGCTTTTTTCTACTACTTTTGCTCCTCCTGCTCTTGAGTGGTATATTCTTTCAGCATACTTGCTTGATCTGAGTTTTGCGAAGATGGTTGAGAGAAAACACGGGAGAGTGGTTGATTATCTTATTCTTTCAAGTTTTTTTAAAAAATGGAGTTTTGAATCTGATTATGGAGAGAATATGATCAGTGATTTTTGTAAAAAAATTACTTCTCCGATAACTTCTTTTAAAAAATACTTTTTAAGACAAAAAGAAGTTGACAATCTTCGCTTTTTAGCGGTCTTAACCTCATTTTTCTTTTTTTCAAGTATTTTTGCAGTAGCTTTTTTGAAAGTTATTAATATTGACATTTCTTGGGAAGATTACCTTTGGATCGGGATTGTTCTTTTCTTAACTTTTATTCTTTTAACCCTTGTTCGGGACAACAAAAGATTTTTCTTTTTAGCAAAATATATTCCAAGCGTTTCGTTTGTTTTTCTTTGGACAATGCTTGTTTCTCACTTTGCATTAGATTTAGGGACGGGGCGTTTAATGATATTAGGATATATTTTTATTTTCGTTCTTTTTTCTTCTTTTCGTGACGAAAAAGTGGTTGCTTTTTCAGGAGCGTTTACTCTTTTGTCGTATGTTTTTTTGTTTTATTTTTCGCTAGAAAAACAAGTTTTTAATTTGTTTTTAGATATGTCTTTGATATTTGCCAGTTGTGTTCTCTTTATTATCTTTACCAACACTTTTCGTGAGTATTACCTGACTTTATTAAACTCTCAAGATGAAGTTGAAAAATCACGAAAAGGATTAGAAGAAAAAGTTAAAATAAAAACAAAAGAGTTGAAAGAGCTGAACGAAAACCTAGAAAAAGAAGTTGAAAAAAGAACTGAAAAAATAAAAGAGCAGAGCACTGACTTAGAAAAGAAAGTAAACCACTTAGAAAAGTTCAACAAACTAACGATTGGAAGAGAGAACCGAATGAAAGAATTAAAAGAAGAGATAGAAACACTAAAAAAAGAAAAACAAGAGTTGGAAGAAAAGTTAAATGAAAAATAAAGAAAAAATAACCCCCTCAAAAACTCTTTTCTTTTTTTGTCTTTCTTTTATTCTTGGAGTATTTTTTGCGCCGATTAGCTTCCTAATCGGCGTTGTTTTTTCTCTTTTAATTTTTTTCTTTCTTTCAAAAAAACATCTGATTACTGTTTTTTGTCTTCTTTTTTTTATTGTTGGATTTTTTCTTTTTCACTTTGCAACATATAACTTAGAAGTAATAAAAAATAGTTCTTTTGTGGGAAAAGTTACAGAAACCTACTCCACAGGAAAAGAAACACAAGTATTGACGATTAAAAACAGTCAGGGAAAAGCAGTTGTTTACACATATGATTATCCGAAGCACTGTTGTGGTGAAACAGTTTTGATAAAAGGAGAAGAGAGCGTTTTTAATGATAAAAAATATCTAAATTATCTAAACAAAGAAAAAATTATATCTGTTTTTCAATATCCCACCATAGAAAAAATAAAAGAAAAAGAAAGATCTTTTCAGTGTTTTCTTTTGTCTCAGAAAGAAAAACTTAAAAAAAACATAGAAAGATCACTTCCCGCTCCACACCGATTTTTATTAGAAGCAATGATTCTTGGAGAAAGAAGGTCTTTTACTGACAGCTTTAATGAAAAGTTAAGTATCTCTGGAACTCGTCACATAACAGCAATTTCTGGAATGCACATTATTATAATATCCAGTGTGCTGTTTTTTATTATTTTAATGTTAGGAGTTAAAAAAAGAATATCAGTTTTTTTAACACTTGCAGTAATTACGATTTTTATTATTTTTGTTGGAGCTCCAGCTTCTGCGATAAGAGCAGGGGTTATGGGAGGCGTTGTTCTGTTATCAACGATTGTTGGTCGTAAAGCAAGTCCAGTTCGGCTCGTTGCTTTTGCTGGAGCAGTGATGCTTGCTTTTAACCCTCTTCTTCTTCATTACGATTTAGGATTTCAGTTATCTTTTTTGGCAGTAGTAGGAATTACTTCTCTTTACGGTCCGATCAAGAAAAAAGAAGTTGCTTGTTCTTCTTTTCTTAGAAAACACGACAAAATAGCAGATATTTTAGCAGTAACGATCGGGGCGCAGATATTTGTTTTTCCTTTAATTCTTTACAACTTTGGACACATCTCTCTCTTCTCCTTTTTTGCAAATATTTTAATTGTTCCACTTCTTCCTTTTGTTATGATTCTCGGATTTTTAACAGCCCTGACAGGATGGATTATTTTTTCAATCCCTGCATTTATATTTCTTTCTTTTATAATCTTTATCATCAACCTAACTTA
>CAZKZM010000069.1:0-2488 GCA_964557305.1 uncultured Candidatus Saccharibacteria bacterium
GATAAACTCCGGCGGGAATCCAGTTTGTAGTTGTATATTTTAAAATTTAAACATTTAGTAATTTAAAATTGAATTGAAATTTGAAATTTGAAATTTGAAATTTTTTTTATAGATTCCCGCTGGAGTTTATCCTCGAGTCCCATCGGGGGCGGGAATGACAGTTAAAAGTCAAAGGTCAATTGTCAAATGTCAAAGGTCAAATATCAACTTGAGGCCTGGGCGGGATTTGAACCCGCGCGTGAGGGTTTTGCAGACCCTTGCCTTACCACTTGGCTACCAGGCCTAAATCCTAATCTCCTAACTAAGTTTTTTATTTACTGTTTTTTCTTTATAAAGAACAACAACATCTCCTTGCTCTGTTTTTGTTTTGCTTTCTATTAACATCCCCATCTCTTCGTTTCCTGAAATTTTATCCATATCTTTTTCTTCTTTTTTCAAATTAACTATCTTTCCTTCTCCTATTTTTTCTTTATCTCTGTGAATCTCAACGAGAGACCCTTTAACTGCTTCTCCTTTAGTAATCTTTCCTCCTAAAATCTGTCTATTCTTTTGTGTTCTAAATACTGCTAATATCTTTATTTTTCCAATCTCTTCTCTTATTATCTCTGGTTCCAACATTCCTTCAATTGTTTTTTTAACAAAATCAATTAACTCGTAAATTATATCAAAATATTCAATTTTTACACACTCTTGGATCGCCATCTTTTCTGCTGATTTTTCAGTACTAACATTAAAAGCAATTATTTTTGTGTTTTCTGCTTTCGCCCACTCTACATCAGATTCTGTTATGTTTCCAATATCTGCTTTTATTATTTTTACCGCAATCTCATCTTGAGGAATCTTGTTTAGCGAACTTTCTATCGCCTCAAGAGAACCAACTCCATCAACTTTCAAAATAATATTTATTACTTTCTGTTCTCTTGATAGTGATTTTTTCTCTTTTAGTTGTTTTTGAGAAAGAAATCTTTTTGCATCTTCCGTTTTTTCAAAAACAAAAAAGTTTTCTCCTGCACTTAAACAATCTTTAATTCCAGTCACTTGAACTGGCATTGATTCTCTTGCTTCTTCTTTTTCTTTTCCAAGAAAATCCTGAATTGTTCTTATCTTTCCGTAACTATATTCCGTGCCAATAACATCTCCTTTTTTTAGAACTCCTTTTTTCACAAGAAGATTAATAACCGTTCCTTTTTTTGGGTCTCTAACTGATTCTATAACAACTCCTTCTGCTCCATCAACTTTTTCTATATCAAGTCCTTCCATCTCTGCAACAAGATGAACTATCTCTAACAGCTCATCTATTCCTTTTTTGTCTTTGCAAGAGATGTTTGCCGAAGGAACTTCTCCTCCGTATGATTCTAAAAACACCTGTTCTTTTGCAAGATCTTGTTTCGTTTTTTCTATATCTGCTCTTTTTTTATCAATTTTATTTATTGCAACCACAAACGGTATTTTGCTGTCTTTCAAGCACTGAATCGCTTCTTTTGTTTGCTCTTTAACACCCTCGTCAGCAGCAACTATTAAAACTCCAACATCAGCAACCTCTGCTCCTCTTGATCTCATTTTAGAAAAAGCTTCGTGTCCTGGAGTGTCAATAAAAGTTATTTCTTTTCCTTTGTGAGAAATCATATACGCTCCTATTCTTTGGGTTATCCCTCCTGCTTCTTTTTCTGTTATCTTAAGATCTTTCACCGCTTCAAGAAGAGAACTTTTCCCGTGATCAACATGCCCAAGAACAACAACTATTGGTGGTCGTGTTTTTGTCTTCTCTTTATTTTTCTTGTTTTTTTCAGCCATAATCTATTTTTCATCAACAACAACTCCTTTTATTGCTTGTTTTTCTTCTTTTGATAAGGCGTATTCAGAAGAACCTTGTTTTACTGGTTTTCCGTAAATTCGGTTTCCATCTTTTGTGTAGAAGTTGGTAATAACCACTCCGTTTTTTTCTTGATCCACAAGAGCGATAGAAAAACTTTGGTTTCCTCCTTCTCCGGGAAAAGGATTAAATCTTACCACTCCTGGTTTTTTCAAATACAACTGCTCTCTTTCTTTTATGTTAGCAATCTCTTCTTTTATCTTTTTATTCTCTGCTTCTAATTCTTTTAATTTTTCTACAACTTCTCCAATATCTTGAGGAAGTTCTTCTTGTTTTTTTTTAAAATTGAACATATTTATTTAAATAATATGTAATATGCGGAGAGAGCGGGACTTGAACCCGCAAGTCCTTGCGGACACCGATTTTCGAAATCGGCGGAATAGCCAGTTATCCGATCTCTCCTGCTTTCTCCGAAGTGGACCCTACCGGACTTGAACCGGTGGCCTCTACCGTGCCACGGTAGCGCTCTAGCCAACTGAGCTAAGGGCCCAACACACCTCGCTTCGCTCGGGTGGAATTTTAAATTTCAAATTTCAAATTTCAATTAAATGACTAAATGAACAAATGACTAAATTTTAAAACCCAACTTCACCGTCATTGCGAGGAGTGGAGCGA
>CAZKZM010000070.1:0-21452 GCA_964557305.1 uncultured Candidatus Saccharibacteria bacterium
AAGTTTATAGACCTGTCTTCTGATCTGTATATCCAGAAGAAAAAGAAGAAAAAAGACGATCCGATGATAAGAATAATGAAAAGGACGGCGAAAGCAACACTGTGGTTGATCGGAGTTCTTGTTGTTATTTCTTCAATGGGGATAAATATCACTGCTCTTGTTGCTGGCATGGGAGTTGGAGGTATTGCAATTGCATTTGCTTTACAACAAATACTAGGAGATCTGTTTAGTTCTTTTTCTATTTATTTTGATAAGCCGTTTACCGAAGGGGATTATGTTGTTGTTGATGACAAAGGGGGAGTGGTTGAAAAGATAGGGATTAAAAGCACAAGGATTCGTGCTCTTCAAGGAGAAGAGATGGTTTTTTCCAATAAAGATCTGACATCAAAACGAGTTCATAACTTTGGAACAATGAAAGAAAGAAGAACCGACTTAAGAATAGGGGTTGTTTACAGTACGCCATCTAAAAAAATGGAAAAGATTCCTAAAATAATTGAAAAAGTTACAAAAAAAGAAAAAGAGCTTGTTAATTTTGACAGAGCTCATTTTAGTAGTTTTGGAGATTTTTCTCTTAATTATGATATTGTTTATTTTGTAAACTCTCCCGATTACTCTGTTTATATGGATGTTAAACAAAGAATTTTAATAAACATTAAAAAAGAGTTTGAAAAAGAAGGAATTGAATTTGCATACCCAACAAGCACAATATATCTCTCTAAAAAATAACACTAATGATTGAGTTTTTTCAAGATTTTAATAACTTAACTGAAATTACTCTTCAAGTAGAGTTGGCGATACTGCTTTTCTCTGTTTCTGTTCTCGGAATTTTATTTAGGATTTTAAAACAACCATTAGTTCTCGCTTATCTTACTGCTGGGGTTTTGATCAGTTTGTTTGGAATTTTTAATCTTGAAGACGGAAGAGTAGTTGAAGTTTTTTCCAGTATGGGAATAATGTTCCTTCTTTTTTTAGTAGGAATGGAGATGGATTACCGTTCTATTAAAAGAATCGGATTGCTGTCCTTGATTATTGGAACAGGACAAGTAATTTTTACAACTTTTGGAGGATTTCTGTTTGGTTATTATCTTTTTGGATTTGATTTTTTATCATCATTATATATCGGGATAGCACTTGCTTTTTCTAGCACAGTTATAATCATAAAGATACTTTCTGATAAGGGAAGTTTAAGTACACTGCACGGAAGAGTCGCGATGGGACTTCTTCTTGTCCAAGATATAATTGTCATTTTTATCTTAATTGCTTTAAACACAGTAGAAGCGGGAGGAACTTTAAGCACTTTTTACTTTATTAAGATACTACTTCTTGCTGTTTTGTTTTTTGGGGTAATGCTCTTCTTGGGAAGAGCTGTTTTTCCTTATCTTTTTCATAAAATTGCTCGCTCGCAAGAACTTTTATTTTTGGTAAGCTTGGGGTGGCTTTTTGTTTTTGCTGCAGTAATAGAACAGTTTGGTTTCTCAATAGAGATAGCTGGTTTTTTAGGAGGAGTAGCCCTTGCTAACTCTTCAGAAAAATATCATATTGCAAGCAAAGTTAGACCTTTACGAGATTTCTTTATTGTGATCTTTTTTGTTTATATGGGCTCCTTGATGATCATTTCTCACTTCAACAATATGATCGTCCCGATAGTTGTTCTTTCAATTTTTGTTCTTATTGGAAAACCACTAATTGTTATGGCTTTAATGGGATTAATGCGTTACAAAAAAAGAACGGGATTTTTAACAGGAGCTACCGCTGCTCAGATATCAGAGTTTAGTTTGGTTTTTGTTGCGCTTGGTTTTTCTTTGGGACATATTTCGGAGGAGGTGTTTGCGTTAGTTGTTGCTGTTGGGGTTTTAACAATCGGAGCATCAACATACATCATTATCTACTCTGAAAAAATATTTCCTTATCTTTCTCCTTTTTTATCTTTTTTTGAAAGAAAAAAAACATACGAAGAAGAAGGTGATTTTGGAATATCCAAAGAAGTTGTTCTTATTGGAGCACAGAGAATAGGAAAGAGGATAATAAATTATATTCACAAAGATAATCTTTTAGTTGTTGATTTTGATCCTTTGGCAGTTGATTATTTGGAAAGGTTAGGGTTTAATCATATTTTTGGAGATATAAAAGATCCTCACTTGTTTGAAGAGATTAATCTTGAAAAAACAAAGTTAGTTATTTCTACCAGCCCACAATTTGAAGATAATCTTTTTCTTCTTAAAAAGATAAAAGATATAAATAAAAAAATTAAAGTAGTTGTTCGTTCCCAAAACAAAGAAGACGCTCTTTATCTTTATGAAAACAAGGCAGATTATGTTTTTCTTCCTCACTTTTTATCGGGAGAGTATTTAGGAAAAATTATTGACAAAGAGCTTGAACTAAAAGATCTTGATGTTCAAAGGAAAAAAGATATTAAAATTTTAAAAACAACATATGAAAGATAAAAACTTTAAAAAATATTTTCTTTACTCTTCTCTTGTTTTTCTTTACTCTTTTCTTCTTGGGGTTAATTTTACGCTTTTTTTCCCTGATACAGCAGAAAAAGCACTTCAACAACTAATAGAATCTTTTGGCGGATTGGCAGAGATGGGAGTTGTTTACCTTGGTGTTTTTATATTTCTTAATAACTCTTTGAAAATATTTTTGTTTATATATCTGGGACTTCTTTTTGCAATTCCTACTTTAATCTTTCTTGTAATTAATGGATGGACGCTGGGGTGGGTGATAGCGGTTAGCGGGTTTGATTCACTTTTATATATCATTCCTCACGGAGTTTTTGAGTTTACGGCTCTTTTTATTGGAACTTCGTTAGGAATAAAGCTGGGGGTTTTGTCTTATAAAAAGATAAAAACTAAAAATGATGACAAAAAAATCAAAGAATCATTAAGAGATTCTTTTAAAATTTTTGGATTAGTGATTGTTCCTCTTCTTGCTGTTGCTGCCGTTGTTGAAATTCTTGTTATAATATTATGATACAAAAAGGTGTCCGATCAGCTCTAAGTTGTTTTTGATAAACTCTTCAGAGGTTTTTACCTTTTCCCCCTCCCTTTGAAGTTTTTTAACTAAAAGAAAGTTTTTTCCAGTTTGAACAGCAACAGAATGATTTGTCCCTAAGTATGTTTTTCCAGGATCTCCGAAAGGCCCAACCTCAGTTTGTTCTTGGACTTCTCCTTCTAATATTTTAATAATTTTATTATCTAAAGTGGTGTAAGTAGAGGGCCAAGGATTAAGAGCTCTTATTTTTCTTTCTATTGCCTCTGCCGATTCGTTCCAATTTATTTTTCCATCTTTTTTTTGAAAAAGGTGAGTATATGTTGCTTCTTCGTCTTTTTGTTCTCTGAGGGTAACCTTTTTTTGAAAAATATCATCTATCTTCTCAGCAAGAAGAACTGCTCCTAAATTAGCAAGCTCTTTTTCTGCTCTTTTGTATTCTATTCTGTTAGAAAAAAAGAAACTTTTTTGAGCAACAACTGGCCCTTGATCTATTTTTTCATTCATCTTAATAACACTCACTCCACTTTCTTCATCACCGTTCATTATTGCTGTTTGAATCGGAGTTGCTCCGCGGTATTTAGGAAGTAAAGAAGGATGAATGTTTGCAAAAAATGATTTTTCAATTGTTTTTTTAGAAATTATTACTTTAAAACCAGCAACAACAACAATGTCTGGCTTTTCACTTTCAATAATTTGATCAAACTGAACAGCGTTATCAGCTTCTTTTATCTCTAATTCAAAATCTTCTCCAACTTTTTTTATTGGAAGTGGTTTTAAAACTTGCCCTCTTCCATATTTTTTATCAGGAGCAGTAATTAAAGCAGAAAAAGAAACCCCACACTCAATCATTTTTTCAAGTGCGATTTTTCCAAACTCAGAACTACTGGCAAAAAATATTTTCATAATTAAATAATTGACATTTGACTTGTGACATTTGACCTTTGACATTTGACTGTCATCCCCGCCCTGCACTATTCGGAGCAGGGTTATACTCCGGTGGGAATCCAGTTTGTGATTTTAAACATTCACACCCCATTTTTACACCCCTGGGGTGTAAAAATGGTTTATCTTTCAGGGGATTCTTCGTTTCACTCAGAATGACAAAGTATTTTTGTTTTGGATTTTGAATTTAGTATTTTGAATTTGTTTAGGATTTAGGATTTCGTGCTTAGGATTTATTTCTTGGGATTGCTTCGGGCTACCGCCCTGGCAATGACGGGTAATTTGCTGTTTTGAATTTTAAAATTTATTCATTTATTAATTTGAAATTGATTTGAAATTTGAAATTTGAAATTTGAAATTAAATCCGTAGGATTTTTATTCTTCTTCTCTCCACTCCATCTCTTCTTCTTTTCCTGCAAACTCTAACCAATCTCCTGTTTTGTTTATTACAAACCACTTTTCTTTTGTTTTAGACCACACCATCGGATCGTTTCGGAAGTACGGTTTTTTCTTTTTCTCTTTTGGTTTTAATTTTTTTATCTCAGGCCACCTTTTGATCGCAGTTTCTATTGTGTAATCTAACTTTCTTGACTGAGCCCACTCAGAGATGACATCTATTGCTTTTTTTGCATTTTTTACTGATCCGGCGAGACAAAGAAGTTCTTTTGCGGGTTTTGTGTATCTTGAATATATTATTGTTCTTTTTTTTGCGTTTTCCTTTAACTGCTTCAAGCTAATTCCTTTTGTTTCAAAGTAGTGAGTTACAATCTGACGGATAGCGGTTTCTTTTCTTAACTCTTCTAACTGTTTTATTTTTCCTTTTTTCAAATACTCTTCAATTTTTTCAGCAATGCTTTTTCCTATTTTTGGAATATCAGTAACTCCTTTTACTCCTTTTTTTTCGTATACTTCAGAGATATCATCTTCTAAGCTCTCAAGAGACAAGCTTGCTTTTCGGTAAGCGGCTGGTTTGTAGTTAACTCCTTTTACTTCCAGAAGATCAGCAATCTCTTTCAATAAATCACTAATTTTCTTGTTAGTTGTTTTCATATCTTTATAAATAATAACACAAAAAAAAGCATAGAACAAACAGGTTGAAAAACGCAAAGCGCAAAGCGCAAAGTGCAAAACCACAGTGCAAAGCTAAAAAATTACTAAGTTAATTTTGAATTTTGGTCAAATGTCACAAGTCAAAGGTCAAATGTCAATTGTCAGTTGTCAATTGTCAAAAATCAATTGTCAAAACACAGATAATTGCTATAATATGTTTATGATTAAAAGATGTTTTATCGCAGTAGATCTTCCAAGAGTCGTTAAAGAAAAGCTGAGAGAGGAACAAGAAGAGTTAAAAAACCTTTTTGAGGGTGAGGCGGTGAAGTGGGTTAAAGAAGAAAATCTTCACATCACTCTTTTGTTCTTGGGGGTAGTTAAAGACGAGGAAGAGATAATTGAAAATCTAAAAAAGATTAAAGCAAGTTCTTTTTCAGTTAAAATAAAAGAACTGTCTTACTTTCCAAAAGACAAGAAAGAGGCGAAAATGATATGGGCAGTTGTTGATAGTGAAGGGCTGAAATCTCTTGCTAAAAAAATTGGTGGCAGTTCAGAGATAACTCCTCACATTACAATAGGAAGAGTAAGAAGATGGGAGTGGCAGAAGGTGTCGTTAGGTCTTATTCCTGACATTCAAGAACCGTTAGATGTAAATTTCAAAGTTGATTCGTTCTTTCTTATTGAAAGCAAGACAAGGAGAAGCGGGCCAGATTATGATATAATCGAAGAGTTTAAGTTAGAAAAGTAAAATAAATATGAAAAAAAATAAAGAAAAAAAAGTTCACTTAGTTGGAATTGGAGGAATAGGAGTTTCTTCGCTTGCTCGCTACTTTCACAGCGAGGGCTTTTCTGTTTCAGGATCTGATGCTTCTTCTTGTCCAGATGACTTTAAAGAAAAAGGAGTAAAAACTTTTATCGGGCATCGCAAAGAAAATTTACCAGAAGGAACTGATCTTTTGATTTACAGTCATGCTGTCAATTTTGAGAACCCAGAACTTCAACAAGCGAAAAAAATGGGAATTAAAATTCAGAGTTATTCAGAGGCGATAGGGGAGCTTACAAAAAAGCACTACACAATTGCAGTTTCAGGAACGCACGGGAAAAGCACAACAACGGCGATGATCTCTAAAATTATGATTCAAGCAGGGCTTGATCCAACAGTTATTATCGGAACAAAAATAAAAGATTTTAACAACACTAACTTCAGGAAAGGAAGTTCAAAATATCTACTAATTGAGGCAGATGAATCAAGTGCTGGGTTCTTGAACTACTATCCGAAGATAGCAGTGATAAGTAATATTGAAGAAGATCATCTTGATTTTTTCAAGGGAATTGATGAGATAGTGGATGTTTTCAAGAAGTATATAGTTGAAAATGTAAAAAACGAAACGCTTATCGTTAATGGTGACGATAAAAATGTTTTAAAAATAAAAAAATATTTCAAGGGAGAGTGGATAGAGTACTCTATAAAAGACAACGAAAAAGAAAAAATTAAACTTTCTGTTCCAGGAGAACACAATGTTTATAATGCTCTGTCAGCGCTTTGTGTTTCAAAAAAACTTTCTATTAAAAAAGAAGTTGCCTTAAAAGCACTTTATCAGTTTAAAGGAACTTGGAGACGCTTTGATGAAGAAGAGTTGATTTTGAGTGATAAAAAGAAGATAAAAATAATAAATGATTATGCTCATCATCCAACTGAAGTTGCCGTCACCGTTAAAGCAGCCAGAGAAAAGTATCCCAACAAGGTGATAAAAGTTGTTTTTCAGCCACATCAGTACAAGAGAACTTTACATCTTTTTTCACAATTTAGAAGTGTTTTTCTTTCTTCGGCAAAGATGGTTGATAGTTTTTTTGTTACTGATATTTATAGCGTAAAAGGAAGAGAGTCGGAAGAGGTTATCAAGAAAGTTAACTCAGAGATGTTGTGTGCTGGAATTGATAATATTTTTTATTCAGGAGATTTAAAAAAAACAAGCGATCTTTTGAAAAAAAACTTGCAAAAAAATGATGTTTTAATTATAATGGGAGCAGGAGATATATATCAAAACTTGAAAGAATATATAAAAGCGTAATATTTAATTTTTATCAAAAAGGTCTTTTTTAAAAACAATAACTTAAAAAAATATGGACTGGTCATTAGTAATAACATTAGTTTCAATTTTACTTGTAGCCTTTTTAGTTATGTACTTTTTCAGTAAGAAAAATGATCTAACTAAAAAGACGAAAGATGTAGAAGAAGCAGAAGTAGAAGAAAAAAAAGAAGAGTAGTAGATAAGAATTAAAAAAAGAAAGAGGAGGAGAACCCTCCTCTTTTTTGTGCCCCTCGCATTAGATGGTTAACCTCTTAATTTGGGGGTTTGAAATAATTGTTTTTTGTGTTAAAATTAAAAATCAAAACTTTAAAATAAATAAAATTAAATATGGATGTAAAAATAGAAAAAAAATCTGAAACTCAAAGAGAAATAGAAGTGACAATCTCGCTTGAAGATATGGAAAAGTATGTTCAAGAAGCAGCGGAGGAGATGAAGAAAGAAGTTAATGTAAAAGGTTTCCGACCAGGGAAAGCCCCGTTTAGTGCTATAGAAAATGCGGTTGGCAAGGAAAAACTATATGAAGAAGCAGCCAAAAAAGCGGTTCAAGACACTTACCCAAAGATAATACAAGAAAACAATCTTTTTGCGATATCAAGCCCAGAAGTTAATCTTATAAAGTGTGTTCCTGGCAACGAAGTTATCTACAAAGCGCTTGTTTATATAATGCCTGAAGTAGAACTTCCTGATTACAAAAAATTAGGGGAAACGGTTGTTAAAAAAGAAAGCAAAGAAGTAGTAGTCACTGACAAAGAAGTTGATGCTTCTCTTGAAAAGATAAGAGAAACAAAAGCGGAAACAAAAGAAGTTGATAGAGAGGCAAAAAAAGGAGATGTTGTTTCAATTAACTTTAAAGGGTTGATTGGAGATGATGAAGAAAAAAAAATAGAAGAAGAAAACTTTAGATTTACAATTGGAGAAAAAGAGATGGATGTTTTGGAAGGATTTGAAGAAAACATAATTGGAATGAAAAAAGACGAAGAGAAAAACTTTTCAATAGAAGTGAAAAAAAATGAGGAAGACAGAAAAGAACTTTCTGGGAAAAAGATTGATTTTAATGTAAAAATGTTAGCAGTTATGGAAAAAGAACTTCCTGAAGTAAATGATGATTTAGCAAAAACACTTCCAAACATTAAAGATTTAGATGATCTTAAAAATAAAATAAAACAAGGAATAGAGAAAGAAAAAAAACTTCACGAAAACGAGAAGTTAAAAATGAAGATATTAGAAGAACTAAAGAAACAAACCAAAAAGTTTGAAATTCCTGATATTTTAGTTGAGAGAGAGTTAGACAATATGATGAGGAACCTTGAAGGTCAAGTAGCACAGAGCGGATCTTCCTTAGAAGAGTACTTAAAGCAGATAAATAAAACAGAAGAAGAAGTAAGAAAAGAGTGGAGAAAAAAAGCAGAAGAAAACATCACCTACGCTTTGATTCTTCATCATATTAGTAAAAAAGAAGACATTCAAGCAACTGACGAAGAGATAGAAGTAGAGGTTGAAAAGTACTTTAATGCAGTTGGGAGAGAAAAAGAAAAAGAAAGTGAAGAAAATCTTACAAGATTAAGGGCTTATATCACTGACACAATAAAAAATAGAAAAGTTTTTGACGCTTTGTCGTTAAAAGAAAACAATCAATAAAGGTCTAAATAAGATTATATAAAAAATATGAAGAAAATTTTAATTATTGAAGATGAGAAGATGCTCACTGATATTTATGAAGAAAGATTTAAGCGAGAAGGATTTGAAGTTCATTCGGCTGTTAGTGCTGAAGAAGGGTTAGAGAAAGCAATAGAAGTGAAGCCGGATCTTATTATTCTTGACATTTTGCTTCCGAGAGGTAACGGAACTGATTTTTTAGAAAAAATGCAAGAAAGAGAAGATATAAAAGGAACGAAAGTAATTGCTTACTCTAATTATGATGACAATGACACCAGAGAGAAGGCGATGCGACTTGGAGCAAAAGAGTATCTTATTAAAACAAACTATACTCCAAAAGAGATTCTTGATCTGATCAACAAGTATATTAAAGAATAATATTTAAAAAATGAAAAGAACTTTTATAAAAGAAGTCCCTCTTTTTGTTGGTAAAAAAATAAAAATTAGTGGCTTTGTTAATAGCGTTAGATTACACGGTAAAATAATTTTTTTTGATATTCGTGATTTTTCTGGAGTTTTACAAACAGTAGTAACTAACAGCAACGCTTTTTACGAACAAGCAAAAAAGATAAGACCGGAGTGGGTGGTAGATTTTATTGGAGAAGTTAAAGAACGACCAGAAAGAATGAGAAACAAAGAAATTGAAACAGGATCAGTAGAGATGGAAGCCCAAGAAATAGAAGTTTTATCAGAAGCAGAAACACCTCCTTTCGCAGTTGAAACAGATGGATACGAGATCAATGAAGAGTTAAGAATGAAGTACAGATATATAGACATTAGAAGAGAAAGAGTAAAAAGGAATCTTTCTACCAGGAATGATGTTATGTTTCATTTTAGAAAATTTCTAAATGAGAGAGGATTTCTTGAGATTGAAACGCCAATACTAACAAAATCAACACCAGAAGGAGCTCGTGATTTTTTAGTTCCTTCACGACTTCAGTCAGGAAGTTTTTATGCTCTTCCACAGAGTCCACAGCAGTATAAACAACTTTTGATGGTTGGTGGGATTGAAAGATACTTTCAGTTTGCGAGATGCTTTCGTGATGAGGACTTCAGAGCAGATCGACAAGCAGAGTTTACGCAGTTAGATATAGAAATGTCTTTTATTGACAAAGAGTATGTTATGAACTTGATAGAAGAGGTTACGATTGAGATTGTTCGCAAGTTTTTTCCTGATAAAAAGATTCAAGAAGTTCCTTTTCCTAGAATTTCATATGATGATGCTATGGACAAGTGGGGGATTGATAGACCAGACATAAGAAAGAACAAGGAGGACAAAGACGAACTTGCTTTTGCTTTTGTTGTTGACTTCCCAATGTTTGAAAAAAACAAAGAAGGAAAGTGGAACGCAGTTCATCATCCTTTCACAAAACCAGATGAAGAAGACATTGAGAAGATAAAAAACAACCCTGAAAAAATAAAAGGTCTTCAGTATGATCTTGTTCTCAACGGATCTGAGATTGCAGGAGGAAGCATAAGGTCTAACAAAAAAGAGGTGTTAGAAACTGTTTTTAGCGTTCTTGGTCACAAAAAAGAAGAGATAGAGAAGATGTTCGGTCACCTCTTAGAAGCGTTTTCTTTTGGAGCACCTCCTCACGGAGGAGTTGCCTTTGGCTTTGAAAGATTTTTGTCAATTCTTTTAGATGAAAAGAACATAAGAGAAGTTATGGCCTTTCCAAAAACTGGAGATGCAAGAGATCTTGTTATTGGAGCTCCTTCTTCTGATATAGAAGACAAGCAACTCAATGACCTTCATATTAAAAGAAATGAAAAGAAAAAATAAGAAAAGAGCAATAGTTCAGGCAGTTTTCTTTGTTCTCGGAGTTCTCCTAATTTCTTTCTTTTTTTTATATAAAAACGAGAAAGAAGAAGTTCCAGAAGAAAAAGAAGTTGTAGTAGAGTTTCAACTTCCAGAAGAAAAAAAAGAAGAAAAAGTTTTAATTCAGGCAGAAGCAGTTATTTCTCTTTATTATAAAGATGGAGAGAAAAAAGTTTTATATGAGAAAAACAAGGAAAAAGAGCTTCCGATTGCTAGTATTAGCAAGTTAATGACTGCATTAGTTGTTTTTGAAAATTACAACTTAGAAGAAGAAGTAAATGTCTCTGGAATTACCAACTTTAAGGGATGGAAAGAAACAAAAATAAAAAGCGTTGTTTCGCAGATGATTGTAGAGTCAAATAATGTTTCTTCTTTTGTTCTTGCAACAGTGAGTGATCGTTTTATCTCAAAAGAAGCTTTTAACGGAAACTCAGTTCAGCTTTTTGTAGAAAAAATGAATCATAAAGCGAAAGAACTGGGCCTTGAAAAAACATCTTTTATAAATCCAAGTGGCCTTGACGAAGGAGGTGAATACAACATATCAACCGCAACAGAGATGGCAGATCTTTCTATTTATATTATAGAAAATCAGAAAGATATTTTTGAGATATCAAAAATTCCGATTTATTATGTTTACTCTCCGAGTGGAACAGTTTACTATCAATCATTTAACACCAACTATTTGATTTATGATCAGAAAGAAGATTGGCAGAAAGAGATTGTTGGAGGAAAAACAGGAACAACAGTTATGGCTGGTCAGTGCTTGTTGGTTGTTTTGAAAGAGCCAGAAACAGAAGGATATATAATAAATATTATTTTAGGATCAGATAGTAGGTTTGACGATATGAGTAAACTGATTAACCATATAAAAGAAACTTATAACTATTTTTAATTATTTTTTATGCCGGAGTTGACTGTTGATATTATTAAAGTTTTTACGGCAGGAATATTTTCTTTTTTTGTTGCTTTTTTTGTCAGCTTTCCTTTGAATAATTTTTTATATAAAAAGAAATTATGGAAGAAAAAAGCAAAAGAAAAAGCAATTGATGGAGGAAGATTAAAACACTTCAGAAAGTTTCATCTTAAAAAAGAAACAGGAACACCAAGATTTGGTGGAGTTCTTGTTTGGGGTTCAGTAACAATTGTCACTTTTTGCTTTTTTCTCTTATCGCTTCTCCTTGACTCTTACTGGACTGAAAAGTTAAATTTTTTGAGCAGAGAACAAACCTGGCTTCCTTTATTTGCCTTGATATCAGCTTCTCTTGTAGGAGCAGTTGATGATATTATTCAAACAACAAATTTTTTGAAAATTAAAAAGTTCAAAGAGGGGTTAAGTTTGCGATACAGGTTGCTTTTAGTTTCCCTTATTGGTCTTGTTGGAGCGCTTTGGTTTTATTTTCAGTTGGGACAAGAATCTATTTATATCCCTCTGTTTGGAGATCTTTATATAGGATTTTTGTTTATTCCTTTTTTTATAATTGTCACTATTGCAACATATAGTGGGGGAGTGATTGATGGTCTTGATGGTCTTGCTGGTGGTGTTTTTGCTTCTATCTTTGGAGCATACGGAACAATAGCGCTTTTTCAAGGACAGATAGACCTTGCTTCATTTTGCTTAGCAGTGATTGGTAGTTTGTTTGCCTTCTTGTGGTTTAATATTCCTCCAGCAAGGTTTTATATGGGAGAAACAGGAGTTATCGGACTAACGGTGTCACTTACCGTTGTTGCTTTTTTGACAAATGCGGTTGCTGTCCTTCCAGTTATTGGCATTCTCCTTGTTGCAACATCAGGGTCAGTTATTATTCAACTTCTTTCTAAAAAGTTTCGAGGAAAGCAAGTTTTTCTTTCTGCTCCTGTTCATCATCATTTTGAGGCAAAAGGATGGCCACACTACAAAGTGACGATGCGTTACTGGATAATCGGTGTTATTTTTGCAATTATCGGAGTTGCAATCCATCTTTTAGGATAAAGTTATGTTAATTTCAAATCTTGATAATAAAAAAATTTTAATTCTTGGATTAGGAGAGGAGGGAAGTGATAATCTTTCTTTTGTCCAAGAGAAAGTTAATTATAAAGAGTTAGGAGTTGCTGATCTAACTCCGTTTAGTGATTTAAAAGAAAGCACCAAAAAAAAGATAACAGAAAGAGTTAATTTGCATCTTGGAGAAGATTATCTTTCTTCGGTTGACAAGTATGATGTTGTTATCAAATCACCAGGAGTTCCGTTTCATAAAATAAAATTTAAAAAAGAACAAGTAGTTACTTCTCAAAGCGATATTTTTATTAAAAATTGCATTAGTAGAGTTGTTGGAGTGACAGGAACAAAAGGAAAGAGCACGACATCTTTAATGATCCATCATGTTTTGAAAAAGAAAGGACGCTCGTCTTTTTTGATTGGGAACATCGGTGTTCCCGCTCTTGGTTATTTGGGGAAAGAAAAAAAAGAAGATATTTTTATTTATGAACTTTCAAGTTTTCAATTACAAACAGTAACCAGCAGCCCTCACATAGCGGTAGTTTTAAATATATTTAAAGATCATCTTGATAAGCACAAAGATTTTGAAGAGTATTTTCAGTCAAAAAAGAAGATTGTTGATTTTCAGAAAGAAGATGATTTTGTTATTTATAATCAAAACAACTATTTTTCAAGACAGATAGGAGAAGCTTCTCTTGCTCAGAAAATCTCTTTTTCAGAAAAAGAAAAAATGAGTAAAATTGCAACTCCGTTAGATCCTGTCTTTGAAACGCTTTCTATATTAGGAGTAGAAAAAAAAGAGGCAGAAGAGGCACTTTTGGACTTTAAAGGACTTCCTCACAGAATGGAGTATGTTGAGACGGTAGAAGGGGTTGATTTTTATAATGATTCGGCAGCAACTATTCCTGAAGCAACTGCAAAAGCAGTAAAAGAACTGGTTTCGGTTGGAACCCTTATTATTGGAGGAAAGGAAAAAGGAGCTGATCTTTCCACAATAGCAAGCGCTATAAAAAATAGTGAGATAGAAAATGTCATTATTTTTAAAGGAAGTAGTAAAAAATTAGAAGAAGAAGTTTCAAAAACAGGAAGAAGTGTTTTTGTGGCAAGCAGTATGGAAGAAGCTGTTTCTTATGGCAAAAAAAATACAAAAAAAGGGAAGATATGCCTTCTTTCTCCTGGATTTGCAAGTTTTGGGATGTTTAGAGATTACAAAGAAAGAGGGGAGTTGTTTATGAAATATGCAAAAAAATAAAATTGATTATACTATTATTGGAATCGTTTCTGCGATAACTCTTCTTGGACTTATAGTTCTAGCAAGTGCTGCTTCAGTTAGTGAAAAAATTGATTTTTTTGAACAGATATATTTTGGAATTATCCCAGGGGCGGCTCTTGCTCTTCTTTTTCTAAAAACACCTCTTTCTTTTATTAAAAAAGTTGCTCCTTTTTTATTTCTGGCAAATCTTGCTCTTATAATATTAATTATTTTTTCTGACTTTTCTTATACAGCAGGGGGATCAACAAGGTGGTTTAGCATTGGACCAATCTCTTTTCAGCCATCAGAATTTTTAAAACTAACTTTTATTTTGTATCTTGGAAGTTGGCTTTCTTCAAAAGATTTTAAAAAAGAAAAAAAACATTTTAAAAAAATACTTTTTCCGTTTATTCTTTTTTGTTCAGTGCTTGGTGCTATTTTTTATAGCCAACCGGATTTTAGTACTTTTTTAATTATAATTTCAATCGGAAGTATTCTTTACTTTACTTCAGGAGCTCCTTTTTCACACCTTTTTTTGGTTGCTTTTGCAGGGAGCGGGATTGCTCTTTTATTTTTATGGCGACTCCCTCACACTTTAAACAGAGTGATCGGAATAATGAATCCAGAAGTTGGTCTTTTGGACTCTAACTATCAGGCAAGACAATCCCTTATAACAATTGGCTCGGGTGGTTTTTGGGGAGTTGGACCCGGGATGAGTGAACAAAAATTTGGAAACCTTCCTGAACAGGCGACTGATTTTATTTTTTCTATTTTAGCTGAAGAAATGGGATTGGTGGGGGCGTTATTAGTGGTTTTTCTGTTTTTAGGATTTTTATTTAGAGCAATTTTACTTGCATCAAAAACAGAAGACAAGTTTAGTCGTTTTATCTTAGTCGGGGTTGGAAGTTGGATTTTTATTCAATCTTCTGTTAATATTGGAGTTGCGGTGAATATATTTCCAGTCACTGGAATGCCGCTTCCTTTTATTAGTTATGGAAAATCGCATATTGTAGCTGAGTTAGCTGCAATAGGTTTAATGCTTAATGCTTCTCAATATGTCAAAAAAGAAAAATCAAAAACAAATTAAAATAGTTTTTACTGCAGGGGGAACCGGAGGTCACATATTTCCCTTAGTAGCGATTATAAGAGAACTAAAAAACATCATTCCAAAAGATACTGATGTTGTTCTTTATTATATCGGACCAAAAAATAAATTATCAGAAGAGTATATAAAAAAAGAAGGAGTTATTATGAAAGATATCTTTGCAGGAAAACTTCGTCGCTACAACGATCCGTTATCACTTCTTAAAAACTTTGTTGATATTTTTATAAAAACACCAGTAGGGGTTATTCAGTCATTTTTTTATCTGTACTTTATATCACCAGATCTGATATTTAGCAAAGGAGGATACGGATCAGTTCCAGTTGTTTTAAGTACTTTTTTCTTTAAAACTCCTGTTTTTTTTCATGAATCAGATGCTGTTCCGGGAAGAGCAAATCAGTTTTTACAACGCTTTGCTTGCGAGATATTTACATCTTTTCCAAACACCGAGGGAATTCCAAGAAATAAAATTATTAATGTTGGAAATCCGATAAGAACAGAGGTGATAGGGGGTAGTGAAGAAGAGGCGAGAAAAATCTTTAAACTAAAAAAAGAGAAGCCAGTAATTCTTATTATGGGAGGATCGCAAGGAAGCGAAAGAGTAAATGAGATCTTTATATCAATTGCCAATGAACTTTTAACTGATTTTCAGGTAATTCACCAGTGTGGAGATCTTAACTATAAACAAGTTTTAGCAGAATCTGATGCTCTTATAAATAAAGAACTTCGTTCAGATTATCATCTTTTTTCATTTTTAAATGAAGAACAGTTAAGAGGTGCTTATAAAATAAGTGATCTTGTTGTTTCAAGAGCGGGATCTGGAAATATATTTGAAATATCAGCAAACACAAAGGCAAGTTTTCTTCTTCCGCTTCCGGGATCAGCACAAGATCATCAAGTTAAAAATGCCTACTCTTATGCTAAGACAGGAGCGACGATAGTCCTTGAAGAAGGAAACTTTACGCCAAGATTTTTCCTTGGAAAAGTAAGAGAACTTTTTTATCCAAGAGAACAAATTAAAATTATGGAAGAAAATGCAAAAAAGTTTGCAAGGCCACAGTCAGCATATGTTATTGCTTCCTATATAAAAGAGTACTTAATTGATAGCTAATAATTAACTTTTGGCAACCGACTTTGTCAAATGTCAGAAATATGTCTTTAAAAAAAACAAGAGTTAGATTTGCACCGTCACCAACAGGGAATCTACATATTGGAGCAGCGAGAGTAGCTTTGTTTAATTTTTTGTATGCTAAAAAAACAAAAGGAGAGTTTGTTCTTCGGATTGAAGATACAGACAAAGAGAGATCAAAGAATGAGTATGAAAATGATATTATGCGAAGTTTAGGATGGTTGGGAGTTAAGTGGGATCTTGGACCTTATCGACAGAGTGAAAGAGGTGATGTTTATAAAAAGTATATGAAAAAATTGATTGAAACCGGAAAAGTTTATCCTTGTTTTTGCACTAAAGAAGAACTTGAAGAAAGCAGAAGAAGACAACAGGAACAGAAACAACCTCCAAAGTATGAAGGAGGATGTGCTTCTCTCTCTGAAGAAGAACAAGAAAGAAGAATTAAGAGTGGTTCTGATTATGTTTTTAGAATAGAAGTTCCAAAAGGAAAAGTGATAGAGATTGACGATAAGATAAAGGGAAAGATAAAGTTTAATACCGATGACATTGGTGGTGATTTTGTTGTTGCTAAAAAAGATCTTTCACCTCTTTACAACTTTGCATGTGTTGTTGATGATTATGATATGGGGGTGACAGATGTGATAAGAGGGGATGATCACATCTCTAACACTCCGAAACAGATTATAATATCAGAAGCGCTTGATATTCCTACTCCTTTTTTTGCTCACCTTCCTTTGATCTTAGGAGCAGATAAGAGTAAGTTAAGCAAACGACATGGAGCAACTTCTCTTTATGAGTATAAAAAGCAAGGATATCTCTCGGAAGCACTTTTTAACTTTATATCTCTTTTAGGATGGAATCCAGGAACAGAAGAAGAGATATACTCTCCTGAAAAAATAATAGAGATGTTTACTCTTGAAAAGTGTCAAAAATCACCAGCAGTTTTTGATATTGAAAAGTTAAAATACATTAATGGGCGCTACATAAGAAGCAAAAAAACAGAAGAGATAACAAAAAAGTGTATTCCTTTTCTTGTTGAAGCCGGACTTTTAAAAGAGTTATCTTTTGAAAGTTATCAAGCAGTAGAAACAAAAAAAGAGTTTTCAATTAAAGATTTAGAAAAGATAATAACCTTGTATCAAGAAAGATTAAAGCACCTTTCGGAGATAGGGGAGTTAGTTGATTATTTTTTCAAAAAAGAATTAGATTACGAAAAAGAACTTCTTTTTTGGAAAGATCAGAAAGAAGAGGATGTGAAAGATGCTATAGACAAAATTATAAAAACATTGTCAAATATAAAAAAATGGGAGAAAGAAGAAGTAGAGCAAGAAGTTTTAAAACAAGCAAATATGATGGAAAACCGAGGTTTTGTTTTGTGGCCGTTAAGAGCTGCTCTTAGCGGAAAGAAGGCATCGGCAAGTCCTTTTGATATTACTTATTTACTTGGGAAAGAAGAAGCAGTAAGGCGTTTACAAAAAGCGTTGGTGAAGTTAGAAAGTTGAGAGGTTGTTGACATTTCAAGGGATATAAATTATACTTCGGATAATGTATGTTTACCGAAGTATGGTTTATTCAAACCATACTTCGGTAAACATATCGTCCATTATGCAAAGTTTTATCAAACTTCGCATAACGGACTCTGAACCAAAGTTTTAGCAAACATTCGCATAATATTCGTTATCAATGAAACTTAAGCAATACACCTAATATGTCATTCTGAACGAAGTGAAGAATCTTTTCAAATTTATTACTTAATTCCCTTTTCTGCCACTTTCGTCCTTCTTCTGTCATTCCCGCGAAAGCGGGAATCTATAATTGTTTTGGATTTTGAATTTAGTATTTAGGATTTGTTTAGGATTTCGTGCTTAGGATTTAGAATTTTATTATAATAGTTATATCTTTTATAATAATTATAATCGTTATATTATTTACTGGATTCCCCTTGTATGAATGCTTTGCGGGAAGGGCCTCTTAGAATGCGATTTAAGCCACTTTTAATCTTTAAGTTATACTTTTATACCCATGAGAAAAAGTAAAACAACAATTTTAGATCATATTCCTCGTTTTTTTGAATATCTTGATTTAGAAAAAGGAGTTTCAAAAAAGACGCAAGAAACCTATGGTCGTTTTTTGAAAAGTTTTACTGATTGGATAGAAAAAAATAATTTGCAATCTCTTAAGCCACATGAACTCAATGATGAACACATTTGGAACTACCGAGTTTATCTTTCAGAAAGAACTAATTATAAAAAGGAGCCAATTAAAAAAAATACTCGTAATTATTATCTTATTGCGTTAAGAGCTCTTTTAAATTATTTTACAGATCGAAATATAGAAGCTGTTTCTTCTGAAAAAGTTAAACTTGCAAAATCAGAGAAAGAAAGATTAGTTAAGTTTTTAGATCTAAAACAGATAGAAAAACTTCTTCTTGCCCCGAACACTCTGAAAGAAGTTGGATTAAGAGATCGTGCAATATTGGAAACTTTTTTCTCAACTGGATTGCGAGTTGCTGAGCTTATTGCCCTTGATCGTGAACAGATAAAAATAGAACAAGATACTGATTTTCTTGAAATATCAGTAGTTGGTAAAGGAGATCAACCAAGAAGTATTTACTTCTCCTCTCGTGCAGTAAGAGCGCTCCGAAAGTATCTAAATAAACGAGAAGACAAGGAAAAAGCCCTCTTTATAAGGTATAAGGGGCCAAAAAATGCTTCAATGCGATTAACTCCTCGTTCTGTTGAGAATATTGTTAAAAAGTATGCAAAAAAAGCCGGAGTTCCAATAATGACGACTCCTCATACTCTAAGACACTCTTACGCAACAGATATGCTTTCAAAAGGGGTTGATTTAAGAGTAATTCAAGAGTTTTTAGGACATCGGAATATTGCTACCACTCAGGTTTATACCCATCTTACCAGTCAGCGACTAAAAGATATTCACAAAGAATTTCACAGCGGTGAAGATATCAAAGAATAAGTTTTATACTTCGCATAATACTCCCCTACTCTCTTCTATATATAAAGAACTTTCTTCATATACTGGCTGTTCAAAGGTTAGAGGTTGTTTTTCTTCCATTTTTGCCATTATATATCCTAGTGAAAAAGAAAACATTACAACCAGTAGTATTGCCAAAAAAAGAAGAATATCAACTTTCTGCGCTTTGACAAATTTTTTAATTTTTGGTATCATAAGAAATTATATTATTATAAGTTATTAAATTAAACATTTATGGCAACAACAAAATCAGCCGGTACAGTCAAAACTGGTAGAGAATCAAAGCCGCACTATCTTGGTGTTAAGGTTTACGGAAATCAGAAAGTAAAAGTTGGAAGTGTTATCGTCCGCCAAAGAGGAACTAAGTTTTTTCCTGGAAAAAATGTTAGAAAAGGAAGAGATTACACTTTATATGCTGTTAAAGAAGGAGTTGTTAAATATTTAACAAAAAGAAAAACTCGCTTTGACGGGAGTCAAAGAGTAGTAAAAGTTGTTACTGTTGAAACTGAGTAATTTACTTCTTTTTAATTACTTTTAATTGTACAGAGGCCTCTAATCCCTCTTTGAACTTTATCCCTACTGGATGTGTTCCGAGGGATTTTATTGGTTTATCAAGATTAATCTGATCTTTTTCTATATCAAACCCTAATTCTTTTATTTTTTTTGCAACCTTGACAGCAGTCACTGACTCAAAGAGTTCGTCTTTGTCCCCTGCTTTTAGCTCTATCTCAATCTCTTGTTTGTCAATTTTTTTTGCAACTTCTTTTTCTTTTTCAATTTCTTTTTTTCTCTTCTCTTCTTCGTTTGCTTTTATTTTCTTAATAGCCACTGCATCTTTTTCAGTTGCTATTCGAGCAAGATTTTGTTTTAATAAAAAATTTCTTCCGTATCCGTCGGAAACTTCTTTTATGTCATTTTTTCTTCCTAATTTTTTTACATCACAAAGTAATATTACTTTCATATTTTAATTAATTATTTATTTTTCTACTCCTCAAAGACCTTTACTGCTTCTTGAAGTTGTGGATCTCTCCCCTCTTCAAAATCTTCTTTTGTTAAAATAACCTCTATGTCGGGATAAATTCCAACTTCATTTATTACTGATTTATTTGGGGTGAAAAAGTATCTTTCTGTTATTTTTAAAACCGAACCATCAGAAAGAGATTGCATTGATTGTATTGACCCCTTTCCAAATGACTTTTCTCCAACAATAACAGCATTAATCTGATCTTTTAGTGCTCCTGCTAATATTTCTGAGGCAGATGCGCTTCCTTCATTTATCATTATAACAACTGGAAAGTCCGCAAGAATAGGAGAAATTCCATTATTTTTTTTGATAACTTCATCACTTTCGTTTTTTGTTTTTCCGGTTAAAAGAACAACCTCTCCAGGCTCAAGAAAGTAACTAGCAACATCAACTGCAACATCTAAAACTCCCCCAGGATTACCTCTCAGGTCAATAATAATTTTTTCTGCTGAACTGTTTGAAATTTGTTTTGCAATCAAATCAAAATCTTTTTTTAAACTATCATAAAAAGAGAAAATTTGGATATAGGCAATATCTTCTTCTATTATACTCCATTCTATGGTTGGAACAACAATCAGATCTCTTGTTATTGTCACTTCTTTTACCTCCTCCTCTCTTTTTATTTCAAGAACAACTTCTGTCCCCTTAGGACCTCTTATCATTGATACAGCTTCTTCTATTGTTAAATCTATAACCGTTTCTCCGTCAACGCTAATTATTGTATCTCCTGTTTGCATACCAGCTTTATCAGCAGGAGTATCTTTTAATGGAGAGATAACCCTCATTTCTCCGTCTCTTATTCCGATCTCCATTCCTACTCCTTGAAACTCACCAGTAACATCTTCCATGAAAATTTTACTTCTTTCTGGGTCAAAGAAGGTCGTGTAATCGTCTCCGAGAAAACTTAATAATCCTTCTACTGCTCCGTAAACAATATCCTCTTCACTTAAACTTTCAAATTCTGGGTGTTTTTTTTCAAGAAAGTAATAAACTTCGTTGAAAATAGTAAAATCAACATCTTCTAACGGATTAACGATGTGAATTTTCTCTTTCCCAAAATAAAAACCGGAGGCAAAAAATAATGCTCCAAAAACAAAAAAAACTAATATGTTTCTCCATATATTTTTCATCATTTGTAAATATAGCATAAAAAAACTCAAAACTCAAAAGTCAAAACTGTAATTGACAATTGACATTTGACATGTGACTTTTGACTGTCATTCCCGCATCCTTTCTGTCATTCCCGTGAAAACGGGAATCCATTATAACAGTTATAGTAGTTATAAAAGATATAACTATTATAATAAAATCCTAAATTCTAATATCTAAATCCTAAACAAATCCAAAATCCAAATGACAAAAATCCAAAACAACTGGATTCCCGCTGGAGTTTTAACCCTGCTCCGAATGGTGCGGGGCGGG
>CAZKZM010000071.1:0-5742 GCA_964557305.1 uncultured Candidatus Saccharibacteria bacterium
AATAGCTCCCCCTTTGACCCTAAAACAAGTTGACCTTTCGGCAACTTGTTTCGCGATATTTAAATAGTACTGATCTTTAGAAGGACGCATAGTGTTGGAACATTTAATTTTTGACATGTGACTTGTGACTTGTCATTCTCGCGTAGGCGGGAATCTCATGGATAAAATCACAAATTCAAAATTACAAATAACAAATAAATCACAATATCAAATGTCCAAAATCACAAACTGGATTCCCGCCTCCGCGGGAATGACAATAAATATTATTGTTTTGAATTTTGGATTTTGGTCATTGGTGCTTATTTGGAATTTGATGCTTTGAATTTGGTGCTTATTCAGTGGAATTGCTTCGTGTTTTCAATTCTCGCAATGACGACGATTTTTGTTTTTTGTGCTTTCATAAACACTACTCTACGATCTCTACTCCCATGTTTTTTGCGGTTCCTTGTATTGTTTTCATTGCCATCTCAATGTCGTTTGTGTTGAGGTCTGGCATCTTCTTTTCTGCTACCTTTCTTAACTGTTCTTTTGTCATTTTAGCAACTTTCTTTTTTAGCGGTGATCCAGAACCTTTTTCTATCCCAAGTTCTTTGAGAATCAACTTTGCTGCTGGTGATTCTTTCAAAATAAAGTCATAACTTCCACCCTCATAAACAGTTATTTCAACCGAAACTATCATTCCTGCTCGGTCCGCTGTTTTATTATTAAAGTCACTACAAAACTGACCCATATTGATCCCGTGCTGAGCCAGTGCTGGACCAATAGGAGGTGCTGGACTTGCTTTTTCTGCTTCTATCTGTAATTTTACTACTGCTTTTATTTTTTTAGCCATAATATTTTTGACATTTGACAATTGACATTTAACATCTGACCCCATTAAGTGAATCAAGTGTCAATGGTCAGTTGTCAATGGTCAATGGTCACTTTATATCTTTTTAATTTGTAAAAAATCCAACTCAACAGATGTGTCTCTTCCAAACATATTAACAAGAACTTTCAACTTTCCTCTTTCTTTGTCAACCTGCGACACTTTTCCGTCAAAATCTTTAAAAGGACCGTCGGTAATTTTAACAGCGTCTCCTTCTTCTATATTCATCTCAACCTCTGTTATCTCTTGTTTTATTCTTCCCATAAGAACATCTACTTCTTTCTGTGACAAAGGAACTGGTGTTACTCCTGCTCCAACAAATCCTGTTACATTTGGGGTATTACGAACAACATACCACGACTCGTCAGTGACAATCATCTCAACTAAAACATATCCTGGGTAAAGCTTTTCTTCTATCTCTTTCCTTTTTCCATTTTTTATTCTTATTTTTTTCTCACGCGGGACAATAACTTCAAATATTTTATCCTCCATTCCAAAGGACTCTACTCTTTGTTTCAGATTTTTAACTACTGACTCTTCATATCCAGAATATGTGTGAATCACATACCATCTTTTTTCTTCAGTGGCTGTTTGTTTCGCCATAGGTAACTTTTATTTAAAATTTATCTAATAAAGTAGTAACTAAGTAATCAACTCCTCCCAGATAAACTGCTACTCCCATAGAAACAACAACAACAAAAAGAGAGTATTTAATCGCCTCTTTCTGCTTAATCCAAGTCACTTTTTTTACTTCTTGCTTAACTTCTTTTAAAAACTGAACTAATTTTTTCATATCCTTTTAATAAATACCCCGTAATTATAAGGGGAAACTTGTTTTTTGTCAATTTACTCCCCCCTGTGCACCCCCGGGGGTGCACAGAAGGAGGCGGTGGTTATATGTCTAGGTTTGCTACTTCTTTTGCGTGAGTTTTGATGAATGTTTTTCGAGGATGAACTTCTTGCCCCATTAGCGTATCAAACATCTTATCAGCATCTTTTGCGTCTTCAATTTTTACTTGCAAAAGAACTCTGTTTTCAGGATTCATTGTTGTTTCCCACAACTGAGAAGGATTCATCTCTCCCAACCCTTTATATCTCTGAATATCTGCTTTCTCGGCATTCATCGTACTTAAAATCTCTGCTTTATCTGCTTCTGTATAAGCATATTCTACTCTTTTTCCTATCTGAATCTTATACAAAGGTGGTCTTGCCAAGTAAAGATATCCTTTTTCTATTATTGGACGAAAGTATCGGTAAAAAAGAGTAAGAAGAAGTGTTTTGATGTGATTTCCGTCAGAATCAGCATCAGCCATCAAGATTATTCGGTGATATCTTAACTTTTCTATGTTAAAATCCTCAGCAATCGCCGCTCCCATCGCAATAATAAGTGATTTTATCTCTGTTGATTCAAGAATTTTATCAAGACGCGATCTTTCCACATTCAATATCTTTCCTTTCAGCGGTAATATTGCTTGAAATCTTCTATCTCTTGCGCTTTTACAAGAACCTCCTGCTGATTCTCCCTCAATTATGTATATTTCTGACTCCTCTGGCTTTTTTGTTGAACAGTCAGAAAGTTTTCCAGGAAGAGCTAATCCATCTAAAACCCCCTTTCGGAGAACATTTTGTCTAACCGCTCTCGCTGCTCGACGAGCTTTTGCTGAAAGAAGACACTTTCCTATTATTTCTTTTGCTTCTTGTGGGTTTTTTTCAAAAAAATCAATTAAGCTTTCCGAAACAAGAGAATCAACTGCGGTTCTTGCTTCCAAGTTTCCTAACTTGTTTTTTGTCTGACCTTCAAACTGCGGTTCACGAAGCTTAACAGAAACAACCGATGTTAATCCTTCTCTTATATCTTCCCCTTTCAAATTTTCATCATTTTCTTTCAATAATCCTAATCTTCTTCCGTAATTATTTATTGTCTTTGTTAACGCCCCTCTAAATCCTGTAAGGTGTGTTCCTCCTTCTCTTGTTATTATGTTGTTCGCAAAACTTTCTTCAAATAACTCGTACTCTTGAGTATAACGAAATGCCGCCTCAACAATAACCTCTTCACTTACTCCAGTGCAGTAAAATATAGTTGAGTGAATAGGAGCAACTCCTCTTGTTAAATACTTAACATATGACGCAACTCCTCCTTCAAAGTAGAAGCAGTAGTTCTTATCGTTCTCTTCTCTGCTGTCTCGGAAGTTAATTCTTATTCCTTTTGTCAGATACGCTTGCTGGCGAATATGACCCATTATTTTTTTAGGATGAAAAACAACTTCTTTGAATATTTCTATATCTGGCTTAAAAGTTATAACTGTTCCTGTTTTGTTTGTTTTTTCTTCTTTTATTAGTTTCGTGGTTGCAACTCCCTTTTTATACTCTTGATAATAGTGATATCCGTTACGATAAACATCTGCTCTTGTCCACTCTGAAAGAGCACAAACAACTGAAACTCCAACTCCGTGCAGTCCCCCTGATGCTTGATATGCCTTTCCACCAAACTTTCCACCAGCATGAATCGTAGTCATAACTGTTTCTAATCCTGATTTTTTTGTTTTTTCGTGAATATCAATCGGGATCCCTCTTCCATCATCAGCTATTGAGACCGTGTCTTCTGATAAAAGTTTTATCTCTATGTTTTTTGCGTGACCACCCATCGCCTCATCAAGAGAGTTATCTAAACACTCTTTTATAAGATGATGTAAGCCGTCATTTCCCGTTGAACCAATATACATTCCTGGTCTTTTTCTGATCGGATCAAGTCCTTCTAAAACACTTATGTCTTTTGCGTTATACTCTTGTTTTTTATCCATAATTGTAATAATTACTACTTTTTGCGAACCTTCCACCCTGGAACAGAATCAAGAGTGTTCATTACCTTTTTTTGTAACTCATTTATTTTCGAAGAAGAAAGTGTCTTCTTTTTATCTTGAAAGCTAATCCGAAGAGCAAAACTTTTCATATTTTCAGGAACTTTTTCTCCTTGATAAACATCAAACAACTCCACGCTCTTAATATATCTTCCTCCCGTTTTTTCCACCTTCTCTTGAACCTCACTATAACTTGTCTTTTCTTGAACAAAAACGGAAACATCAAACAAAGAACAAGGAAATTTTGACACTGGTTCATATTTTTTGGCTTCTTCGTAAAGTTCTTTTATCTTTTCAAAATCAAACTCTCCAAAAACTGCATTATTTTTTATCTTCCACTCTTTTTTTGTTTTTTCTGATATCACTCCCAAGAAACCAACTTCTTGTTTTTCAACAAACACTTTTGCTGAATGTTCTTTTTTAAAAAATCCACTTTCGTCTTCTTTTTTTTGATAAAAAATGTTTTTTCCTGATATTTTTTTCAATAAAACATCAACTTCTCCTTTTGTTTTATAAAAATCGCCGTCAGAGCAAACCAACCCCAAGCTGTTTCTTTCTTCTCTTTGCTTTTTATTTTTAATAAATATCTTCCCTATCTCAAATATTTTTACTTCAGAAGTATTTTTTTCATTTTCTGCCAAATTAAAAAGAAGATTAGGGAGAAGTGAAGGACGAAGATACTTGAACTCTAAACTAACCGGCTTCTCCATCTCGGTCAAATTTTCATAACCAAAAAAGTCAGCTTTCTTCTGGTTGATAAAAGAGTAGTTATAGGTTTCAAAAAATCCCAAACCACTCAAAACGCTTCTTGCTATCTTTTTAACCCTTAATGTGTTGTTTTCTTTTTGTGGAATAACAACTTCCTCTGGAGAAACGGGTTCTATGTTCTCGTATCCGTAAATACGACCAACTTCTTCAATCAGATCTTCTGGGATTGAAACATCTGGTCGAAAGAAAGGAACTATTACCGTAAATGTTCTTTCTTGTCTTTTAACTTTAAATCCAAGTGATCGTAAAGTTTCCTCAATCTTTTTCAAAGGAATCTCAACTCCCAAAACACTGTTTATTTTATCAGCAGTAACAGTTACTTGTTTCTCTTCTGTTCTGCTTTTTTCTGGATAGTAATCAACTGCTCCTTTCATCACCTCTCCTCCTGCATTTTCAACAATCAAAGAAAGAACCCGATTCATTGCTATTTCTGCATTTTCGCAAGGAATTCCGTGTTCAAAGCGAACTGAAGCATCGGTTCTAATTCCTGTTTTTTGCGATCCTTTTCTTATTGTTTTCAAGTCAAAATTAGCCGATTCAATATATATTTCAGTTGTATCACTGTCTATTTCAGGAACAACTCCCCCTTTAATCCCTGCAATTCCTAACGGTGATGACTCATCAGCAATAACAAGAACACTATCTTCTAAATCAACTCTTTTCTCGTCAAGAGTTACTATTCTCTCTCTCTTTCTTGCGTAACGAACAGTTATTTTTTCTCCTTGTATCTTCTTAACATCAAAAGCATGAAGAGGTTGACCAGTTTCCAACATAACATAGTTTGTAATATCAACAATGTTGTTTATTGGTTTTAGTCCACAAGAAGTTAATCTTTTTTTTATATAACTGGGTGACTCTTTGATCTTAACCCCCTTAACCGCTCTCAACATATATCGGTTGCAAGCTCCCTTAACATCAACTTTTATTTTTTCTGAAACATCTTCTTTCCCTTGTTTTATTTTAACTACTGGTTCTTTATACTTTATTCCTGTGATTGCTGATATTTCACGAGCAACTCCGATATGAGAAAAACAATCACCAGTTCTGCTCGGAAGAATATCAATGTCAAGAACAAAATCATCGCCACTTTTCTCAACCGACTCTACTTCAAAAAAACGCATCATTAAAAGCTCCGCCAACTCTTCTGCTGGTGGAAGTTTTTCTTCTAAAAATGATTGTAAAAAATCGTATGAAAACTTCATATTAAAACTGCTTTAAAAATCTTAAATCACCTGAGTAAAAAAGACG
>CAZKZM010000072.1:0-8327 GCA_964557305.1 uncultured Candidatus Saccharibacteria bacterium
TTCAATTGAATGAATAAATGATTTAATTTTAAAAAAAAGCGATTTGTCATTCTGAGCGAAGCAAAGAATCTCATATAACAACTACAGACAAGATTCTTCGTTTCACTCAGAATGACGCTGTTTTAAAATTTGGTCATTTGAAAATTTAAAATTGATTTAAAATTTGAAATTTGAAATTTGAAATTGATTATTTCTTCCCTCTTCTCTTCTTTTCTGCTCTCTTGACAATATATCTATCAGTGTGTTTTCTTTTTCTTGTTCTAACTCCTCTTGCTGGTTTTCCCCATGGGGTTTTTGGTCCAGGCATTCCGATCGGTGCTCTTCCCTCTCCTCCTCCGTGAGGATGAGCGTATGGGGACATCGCACTTCCGCGAACAACTGGTCTTCTGTTCATCTTTCTTGCTGTTCCTGCTTTTCCAATAACACGATAACGGTGTTCTGGTTTTGATACCTCTCCAACCGTTGCAAAACAGTCACTAAAAACCTTTCTAACTTCTCTGGATGGCATTCTTAGCTGTGTCATATTGTCATCGTGAGCAAGAATAAATGCTCCTGTTCCTGCACTGCGAACTAACTTTGCCTTTCCTTCAGGATATATTGTGATGTTATAAACCCTTGTTCCAACTGCAATATTTTTTAATCTCATTCTGTTTCCTGGTTTAACTTCTGCTTTTTCTGCTGTTATTATCTCATCTCCTTGTTTCATTCCTTGAGGAGCAATAATGTACTTTACATCTCCGTTCTCATACTCAACAAGAGCAATATCTGCGGTTCTGTTAGGATCATACTCCACTCCCTTAACAACACCTTTAATGTTCATCGGTTCTTGGCCAAAATTAACAACTCGGTAGAGGCGTTTTACTCCTCCCCCCTTGTGTCTTACGGTTATCTTTCCTTGATTTGATCTTCCTGCATTTCTTTTCAGTGGAGATATTAAATTTTTTCTTTTTTTAACTCTTAATCTCATATTTAAACAGATGTCAGATCAATATTTTGACCTTCTTTTATCTTTACTACTGCTTTTTTATACCCCTTCTTTACTCCTTCTCTTTTTCCAACTCTCATTTTTTTGGGGTGAATGTTAATTATTCTAACGCTTAAAACATCAACTTTGTGCTTTTTCTCTACTTCGTTTTTTATCTGTATCTTGTTTGCTTCTTTTTCTACACGAAAAACATAAAATCCTTTTTCTGCAAGAATTGACGCTTTTTCACTGAGATGAGGTGATCTTAAAAAATACCTTTTGTCCATCTCTTTAACCGAAAGAATATTCTTTTTTTCTTCTTTTTTATTTTTCATCTTTCAAAAAATTTTCTTTAACAACTTCAACTGACGATTCTGGCATAATCAAGTATTTATAAGAAAGCAGATCTAACGGGTTCAGATCCCTTGCTTGAATCGTATCAACCTTTTCAATGTTTCTTGAAGCAAGAATCATATTCTTATCCATCTCAGGAAGAACGATCAAAGCGCTTCCTTGACATTTTATATTTTCAAGAAAAGTTGATATCTCTTTTGTTTTTCCTTTTTTTGCTTCTAAATTGGATATAAAAAATATAAAATCTTTTTCCTTTTTTCCGGTAAGAACCATAAAAAGAGCTTTTCTTTTTGCCTTTTTATTAATTTCTTTTTTGTAGTTTCTTTCGTTGCGAGGACCAAAAGTTGCTCCCCCACCAACCCATATTGGAGATCTTCTTGATCCGTGTCTTGCTCTTCCAGTTCCTTTCTGTCTCCATGGTTTCTTTCCACCTCCTCTTATCTCGGAACGGTTTTTGGAATGTGCAGTGTTTTGTCTTTTGTTTGACATCTGAGCACACATCACTTGGTGAACAAGATCAAGATTAACCTCAACACCAAAAATTTCTTTTGGAAGGGTTACTTCTCCATCTTTCACTCCTTTCATATTGTATAAATCGGCCTTCATATTTTTTTAGGGTATGTAATACAAACTAAATAATCTTTAGCGGAATCAATTTTATTCATATTCAAGGCGTGAGCGGTAAAAGGTACTCTATCTGATACCTTGTCCGCGAACAACGCAGAATATGGATAAAATTGATCCGCCCTACGGGAAGTTCAAAAATACACTGTCTGCTTCGTTTCTCCTCCTCAATGTAGCTAGGCGCTACCTTTCGTCGTCGTGCCTCGCATACAGTATATTTTTGAGCTTCTAAAGATTGTTTAGTTTGTGTTACATACCCTCATTATTACTTTCTATTATTATAACTCCGCCTCTTCTTCCAGGAACGGCACCACAAAGGGCAATCGTATTTTTTTCTGAATCAACTTTTACTACTTTCAAATTTTTAACTGTTACTCTGTCTGCTCCCATTCTTCCTGGCATCTTTCTTCCTTTAATTACTCTCTGAGGAAAGGCAGACCCGATAGATCCGATTGTTCGGTGTGTCTTCTTTGTTCCGTGTGTTGCAGGGGCCCCTGAAAAATTATGTCTCTTCATTCCTCCAGCAAATCCTTTTCCTTTTGAAACTCCTCTAACCTTAACCTTCTCCCCTTCTGAAAAACAAGCAACTGAAACATCGTCTCCTAATGATAACTCTGATCCTCCTCTAACTTCTTTCAAGTAGCGGTAAGGTTTTTTGTTTTGTGATTTTTTTAACTTGTTTTTATCAACTCCAACAAAACCAAGCTGAACTGCATCATAGCCGTCTTTTTCTTCAGTTTTAACTTGAACAACTTTTCCCAAGTATGCTTCAACTAAAGTTACAGGAAATACTGTTCCTTTTTCGTCAAAAAACTGTGTCATTCCTAATTTTTTTCCAAGGATAAGCTTCATATTGTTGATAATTCTTAATTCGTTCAAACAAAATACGAGGTACTAACCTCGCACTTTTTCTACAGGTTAGTTTAACTATTAAATTTTAAATCTTACATCTTGATTTCAATATTCACTCCAGCGGGAAGTGTCAAATTTCTAAGGGCATCAAGAACCTTTGCTCCAGGATTAAGAATATCTATAATTCTCTTGTGTATTCTTATCTCGTACTGCTCTTTTGATTTGTTATGAACAAAAGTAGAGCGGTTCACAGAATACTTCTTTATCTCTGTAGGCAACGGACTTGGACCTAAGACATCACTTCCATACCTAACAGCGGTATCAATTATCTGTCTTGCGCTGGCGTCAATAATCTTGTGATCATACGCACTAAGACGAATACGAATTTTGGATTTTACTTCCTTCTCTTTAGCCATTGATTTAATAATTAAAATTCCCCAACCACAACGCGCTATTAAAAAAGTAGCGCGTTGTAATTTTTTCTTTTTTTTCTATTTAATAATCTTGCTAACTACTCCAGCTCCAACTGTCTTTCCTCCTTCACGAATTGCAAATCTTAACTTTTCTTCAATTGCAACTGGTGCAATAAGTTTAATTTTAAGGTTTGCAGTATCTCCAGGCATAACCATCTCTGTTCCTTCAGGAAGTTCAACTTCTCCTGTCACATCAGTTGTTCTTAAATAAAACTGAGGTTTATATCCTTTAAAGAATGGAGTGTGTCTTCCTCCTTCATCTTTTCCGAGAATATAAACTTCTGCTTCAAATTCAGTGTGAGGAGTTATGCTTCCTGGTTTTGCTAAAACTTGACCTCTTTCAATATCATCTTTCTTTATTCCACGAAGAAGTATTCCGGCGTTATCTCCAGCTCTTCCTTCATCTAAGCTTTTGTTAAACATCTCAACACTAACAACTGTTGTTTTTGCTGTGTCTCTAAGTCCAACCATCTCAACTTCTTCTCCGGTTTTTACTACTCCACGATCAATTCTTCCAGTAGCAACGGTTCCTCTTCCTTCAATTGAAAACACATCTTCAACTCCCATAAGGAAAGGTTTGTCAATCTCTCTTTTTACTTCAGGAATGTAATTATCCATTGCATCCAAGAGTTCATATATTGGTTTCATTGCTTCATCATCAGAAGAAGTTGCATCAAGTGCTTTCAGTGCAGATCCTTTAATAACAGGAATCTCATCTCCAGGATACTCATACTCTTTTAAAATTTCTCTTACTTCTGATTCAACCAACTCAATCATCTCTTCATCATCAACCATATCAACTTTATTTATGAAAACAACAAGAGTAGGAAGTCCAACTTGTTTTGCAAGAAGAAGGTGTTCTCTTGTTTGTGGCATAGGACCATCAGCGGCAGAAACAACTAAAATTCCTCCGTCCATCTGTGCAGCTCCTGTAATCATGTTCTTGATAAAATCAGCATGTCCTGGACAATCAATGTGAGCGTAGTGACGGTTTTCTGTTTCATATTCACGATGTGAAATAGAAATAGTAACTCCTCTTTCTTTTTCTTCAGGAGCAGAGTCAATAGCATCTACTGTTGTTCCCTTATCAACAAGCCCTTTCAAATGAAGAGCATTAATAATTGCTGCGGTAAGAGTGGTTTTACCATGATCAACGTGACCAATAGTCCCCACATTAACATGATTTTTTGTTCTATCAAATGTTCCTTTTGCCATATTTTTAATATTTAGTGATTAATAATAATTTTTAATTTATTTACAAAAGTAATATTAGCACATTTTTGAAAACTTGTAAACAGTCCCTTTATCCTCTCTTTTCTATTATCTCTTGTGCAATATTATAAGGAATTTCTTTGTAGCTATCAAACTCCATTGAGTAATTTCCCCTTCCTTGTGTCAGTGAACGAAGTGTTGTCACATATCCAAACATCTCTGCTAAAGGAACCTTTGCTCTGATTACTTTTTGAGGAAGTTTTCCTTTAGTGTCTTCGGTTGCTTCTACTTCTCCTCTTCTTGAAGAGATGTCTCCCATAACATCTCCAAGATATTCTGCGGGAATAATTACTTCTATCTTCATAAACGGTTCAAGCAAAACTGGATCTGCTTTTCGGTACGCTTCTTTGAACCCCATCGCTCCAGCAATCTTAAATGCCATCTTAGAAGAATCAACCTCATGATAAGAACCATCATATAGGGTTGATTTAATGTTAACAACCGAGTATCCTGCTAAAATTCCTTCATCCATTGTTTCTTGAATTCCTTTTTCTACTGCTGGAATATACTCTTGAGGAATTGCTCCTCCTTTAATCTCATTAGCAAACTCTAATTTTTTGTCACCATCTGTAAACGGTTCAATGCGGAGCTTAACATGACCATACTGTCCTCTTCCTCCTGACTGCTTAACATATTTTGCTTCTGCTTCTGCTGGTTTTTTAATTGTTTCTTTATATGATACTTGTGGTTGACCAACATTCGCTTCAACTTTGAACTCTCTTTTCATTCGGTCAACAATAATATCAAGGTGAAGTTCTCCCATTCCTGAAATTACTGTTTCTCCAGTGTCTTCATCTCCTTGAACTCTAAAAGTAGGATCTTCTTCTGCTAACTTTCTGAGAGCAGTTCCCATTTTTTCTTGATCTTCCTTTGTTTTTGGTTCAATTCTAATAGAAACAACTGGCTCTGGAAAAGTCATCTCTTCCAACATAATAGGATTTGCATCGTTGCACAAAGTATGTCCTGTTGAGACCCCTTTCAGTCCTACCGCAGCAACAATATCACCAGCATAAATATCTGTTATCTCTTCTCTTTTATCAGCGTGCATTCTTAAAACACGACTTACTCTTTCTTTATCTCCAGTATTTGCATTTAAAAGATGTGCTCCTCCTGATAACTTTCCTGAGTAAACTCTCATAAAGGCAAGATTTCCAACATAAGAATCATTTGCTAACTTGAAAACAAGAGCTGAAAAAGGTTCTTCATCAATAAGCTTTCTTGACATCTCTGTCCCTGTTTTTGGATCCACTCCCTCTACTGGAGGAAGATCTTCTGGAGATGGGAAGTATCTACAAACAGCATCAAGAACTGGCTGGATTCCCTTGTTTTTCAAAGAAGAGCCACAAAAAAGAGGAACAATATTGTAGTTAAGAACTCCTTTTCTTAATGCTCCTATTATTTCTTGCTCGGTTACTTCTTCTCCTTCCATATATTTGTCAAAAAGTTTTTCATCTTCAGTCACTACTTTTTCAACCATCTGGCTTCTCCACTTCTCCACTTCTTCTTTTCTTTCTTCAGGAACTTCTTCTTCTCTAACTTTCTCTCCAAACTCACCATCAAAAATAAGTAGTTTTCTTTTTATCAGATCTATCACCCCTTGGAAAGAATCTTCTTCTCCTAAAGGAATCTGAACTGGAAGAACATCAGGAGTTAACTTTTCTTTTATAGAATCAAGCGAATCAATAAAAGACGCTCCAAACTTATCCATCTTGTTCAAGAAACATATTCTTGGAACATTATACTTGTCAGCTTGTCTCCAAACTGTCTCTGACTGTGGTTCCACTCCAGCCGCTCCATCAAAAACAACAACCGCTCCGTCAAGAACGCGAAGTGCTCTTTGGACTTCAACAGTAAAGTCAATATGACCAGGAGTATCTATTATATTTATTCTGTACTCGTTTTCTTTTGCTTTTTCTTTGTCAGACGGAGTCCAAAAACAAGTAGTCGCTGCCGAAGTAATTGTAATTCCTCTCTCTCTTTCTTGTTCCA
This sequence comes from uncultured Candidatus Saccharibacteria bacterium, assembly GCA_964557305.1. Classification (GTDB taxonomy): domain Bacteria; phylum Patescibacteriota; class Minisyncoccia; order Minisyncoccales; family PWPS01; genus PWHW01. Next base: position 6,529 of record CAZKZM010000072.1, read on the forward strand.
TCCAATCCATTACTGATTCTCCAGAGTGAGTTTCTCCTATTTTGTGAGAAATTCCTGTATAAAACAAAATTCGCTCAGTAACCGTTGTTTTACCAGCATCAATGTGCGCTATAATTCCAATGTTTCTATATTTTTCTACAGGATATTCTCTTGGCATAATATATAAATAATCAAGTTTTAAATCAATTTTTAATTCTTCCCGTCATTGCGAGAAGTGAAACGACGAAGCAATATCATCATTTAATTTCAAATTTCAAATTTCAAATTTCAATTGAATGACTAAATGAACAAATGACTGAATTTTAAAACAACTCACCTCACAGCTTTGTGATTATATGTTTTAAAATTTAAACATTTAGAAATTTGAAATTGATTTGAAATTTGAAATTGTTATAAGATTCCCGCCTTCGCGGGAATGACAATCAAACGTCAAAAGTCAAAGGTCAAAGGTCAAAGGTCAGTCCTTTACTTCGCCAGGTATGCAAATGCTCTGTTTGCCTTTGCCATCTTGTGGACATTTTCTTTCTTTTTTATTGCTTCTCCCTCATTTTTTGCTGCGTTAGATATCTCTTCAAAAAGTTTAATCTTCATTGGTTTTCCTTTTTTTGATCTTGCTGCGTTGATAATCCATCGGAAAGACAAGCTTACTGCTCTTTTGTTGGTAACTTTCATCGGAACTTGATAAGTTGCTCCCCCAACTCTTTTTGATCTTACTTCGGTTTCAGGAGAAACATTACTTATCGCTTTTTCAAAAACACTCATCGGATCTTGTTTTCCTTTATTTTTTATCTCCTCTAAAGCACCATAAACAACTTTTCTTGCTGTGTCTTTCTTTCCATCTTTCATTATCTGGTTTATAAACTTGGAAAGCAAAACACTACCATAAAGTGGGTCTGGCTTTATCTCTTGCAACTTATAACTTTTTTTTCCTTTTTCTTCTAATAACATATTTATAATAATTTTGAATTTTGAAATGCGCTAATAAACGCTGATTTATACGCGGATAAACGCGGATTGGATTCCCGCCTCCGCGGGAATGACAATAAACATTATTGTTTTGAATTTTGAATTTTGGTCATTGGTGCTTATTTGTAATTTGTAATTTTGAATTTGGTGCTTATTCCATGGGATTCTTCACGGAGTATTACCCTGCTCCGAATGGTGCGGGGTTCAGAATGACAAGAGTCAAATGTCAAAAGTCAAAGGTCAAATGTCAAATTTACTTCTGTGCTTTCTCTTTCTTTGTTCCGTACTTACTTCTTCCTTCTTTTCTTCCTTCAACTCCAGTTGCATCAAGTGCTCCACGAACAATGTGATAACGAACACCAGGAAGATCTTTAACTCTTCCTCCTCTCATTAATACAACCGAGTGCTCTTGAAGTTTGTGTCCTTCTCCGGGAATATATGCTGTCACTTCCGCTCCGTTTGAAACACGAACTCTTGCCACTTTACGAAGCGCAGAGTTAGGTTTTTTAGGAGTAATAGTAGTAACTTTTATACAAACTCCTCTTTTAAATGGAGATGGATAGTTTGATCTTCTATTTCTAACATTATTAAAACCAAAAGAAAGAGCAGGAGATTTATCCTTCTTTTCTTTCTTTTTTCTTCCTTTTCTAATTAACTGATTTATTGTTGGCATATTATAATTTAAAATATATGTGGCATAAGACAAAAAACAAAATCTCGGAAAGAGACCTTGGAAGTAGGGAGTGACCCCTACACTTCTTCTGTCTACTTATACTGAGACATATACTACACAAAAAAAATAATAAAGTCAAGTCCACAAAAAAAGCACCCCC
>CAZKZM010000073.1:0-2604 GCA_964557305.1 uncultured Candidatus Saccharibacteria bacterium
AACCAAAACCCGTTCTTCCTTAGAAAAAAGAGAAAAAAACAAAAAACAAACAAAACCCACAAAAATAACCCCAAAAACAACCTTTTTCATAAACCTAAAATATCTTTAGTTTGTTTACTTTTCTATTACTCCGTAAATAGCTGTCTTCTTTTTATTTCTTTTTGCCCACCAGATGTCACCATATGACCAGTGCCAGTATTCTTTTGGATAGTTAGAAAAACCAGCATTTTTTAGTGCAGTAAACATTATACTTCTATTTTTTTGAATATATTGAGGAAGCTTTTTCTGAAATGATTTTGCATTTTCTTGATATGTTAATTTCGAACTTTTCATGGGAATTTTTTTACCATTTTTAAATAATCTTACATCTACTGCGCCTCCTGTCATATGTCCAGAGGCATATTTTCCGCTTGGTGGAGCAACATACTTTTCAACTTCTTTTATAATCTTTTCTCTTGGCCAGTTGGGATATTTTTTGGTAAAGTTTTTTATGAAATATCTGGTGATTTCTTCTTGGACATACTGAGGCCTCCATGCATCGTTAATAATAAAAGTTACGCCTTTTGGTAGTTCTTTTTCAGCAAGCAAGATCATTTCGGCTACGGTTTTACGAAGATAGGCTGTTTTTTCTTTTTTCATTCGCTCTCTTCCCAGGTTTATTTTGACATTTGGACATATTTTTTTCACATCAACTAACGGCTCATCACACTCTTTAATATTTATCATATTTAAAATTTCTACATTAAAGGATTTTTACACCCATTTTTACACCCAAGGGGTGTAAAAACATAGACAATATTTTCATAGCTTTTTCTCATTAATTAGCTCAATTGAAGATTTTCCTAGCTGAACTTTCATCATTGTCTCATTTTCATTTTTTAACAAATCTTTTATTCTTTCCACTTGCTTTTGGGAGGTATTTTTTGGGATTTCGTGAAACGAAAAATATTTAATATCTTTTGCCTCTTCATTTAGTGTCATCTCTCCTCCAATAATTTTGCACTCAAAAGAAAAAACAACTTCGTCTTTATCTGGCTTGCTATATATACCAGCTAATCTTTTAATTTCAACATCATAGCCAGTTTCTTCTTTTACTTCACGAACCACCCCTTCCCATGGCGACTCTCCTTTTTCTAATCCACCACCGGGTAAATTCCACAGATCATAATCATTTCTTAAAACTAAAAGAACACGATCTTTTTCATCTCTAATAACTCCAAAAACACCGATTGTAAATTTATGATGCATATTTTCAGGGATTTAAAATATTATTTTTAATTACCTTTCAATCTCTTTTTTAGTATTTTACTTACTCAATAATATATTCCCAGCCAGGTTTCCATTCTTTCTTTTTTCTCCAATCTTCTTTAATCGCTTGCTTCCAATTTTTACCTTTAATTAGAACATCTAATGCCAATTGAGGGGCTTGGTGGGCAACAACTGCTATCTCTTTGTTTTCATAGTTATTTTTTAGGAACTCAATAAAATCAGCAGTTCTTTTTTCAACATCCTTATAGCTTTCACCATCTGGAAAAGGTTCATCAATATATCTAATCATATCTTCTTTGAACTCTTTTGCTGGTTTTCTGGTAAAAACTCCGTAATTACACTCTCTCAATCTTTCATCTTGAATGATTTTGCACTTATCTTTAAAAGCAATATTTGCTGAGTCAACCGCTCTTTTTAAATCAGAACAAAAAACAACATCAAAGTGTTTATCAGAAATAATTTCCCCCAACTCTTTAATTCGCTTAATACCTATTTCTGAAAGCTCCCCAGGCGACCACCCAGTAGCCAGATCTTTTTCATTATCAGTTGTTGTCCCATGAACAAAATAAGTAATTTTCAATGTCATAATTAAATAATAAAACAATTCTTAAACCCCATTTTTACACCCCAGTTTTACACCCCTGGATTGTAAAAATCATTAAATATCGTTTTCAGAATATATTTTAATGTTATTCTTTTTCGGAATTTTTGTAAATACGCCATCACCACTGGTTAATTTGCCAGAAAAAGTACCGTCATATATCTTGCTATATAACTATTTAATGATATAAATTTTATTTTCAAGAGATTCTAGAAATTTACGAAACATTTCGCCCGTTAACTCAAGCGAAGCGGTGTTTATGTTTGGGTGAAAACTAACAATATCAGCGTTTTCTACCTCTTCATCAACACAAACCTCAACTTCATGGTCTTTATCATTCAAAAGACCAAAGGGCGAGACAGATCCGGGTTCAAGATCAAGTTTTTCTTTAAGATTTTCTGCACTTGCAAAGCTAACTTTTTTTTCGCCAACTAATTCACTAATTTTTTTCAAATCAGCTCTTTTTGTTGCAGGAAGAATGATTAAGAAGTATCTTTTTCCCTCTCTGTTCTTTAGAAGTAAATTCTTAGAAGCAAGTCCCGGAACATCTCCGCAGTATTTTTTAGCCTCTTCGCAAGTATAAACTGCTGGATGTTTATGAAAAACATATTCTATGTGGCGATCTTTTAAGTACTGTTCAACATTATTCATAAGAATTTTTTAATATTTTATATATTTAAAAAATAATAGCATACAAAAAAATTAAAACAAAAAAGTTCACAAATTAAGGAAAT
>CAZKZM010000074.1:0-21047 GCA_964557305.1 uncultured Candidatus Saccharibacteria bacterium
GGTTCAAACATTCTTTCTCTCCTTCTTTTGTGTTTAAAAAAAGAACTTCCTTTTTATTTGTTTTATTATAACACCTTTAATTGGTTTGTTCAATAAAAAAATACTTGCCACTCTTACATCTTTCCTGTCATTTCCGCATTTCCCATTGTCATTCCCGCATTCTCCACTGTCATTCCCGCGGAGGCGGGAATCTGCTGTTTTGAATTTAGAATTTAGTATTTAGAATTTGTTTAGGATTTCGTGTTTAGGATTTAGAATTTTATTATAATGATTATATCTTTTATAGCTACTATAACTGTTATACTGGATTCCCGCTGGAGTATAACCCTGCTCCGAATGGTGCAGGGCGGGAATGACAGTCAAAAGTCAATTGTCAAAGGTCAAAGGTCAGTTTTAACTTTTTATCCTCTTATTTCTTTTAATATATCTATATTTTTTTTATCTGGCCCTTTTCCATCAAATCCTGGAACTTCTAAAATCCAAGGAGTGTTTTTAATTTCTTGGAATGTCGCCATCTCTTGAAATCCTTTTTTGCCGATAAATCCTTCTCCTATGTTTCCGTGGCGATCGTGTTGTGATTCAAAATCAGTCAAAGAGTCGTTTATGTGAAAAAGAGCAATGTTTTGTAAGCCCACTTTTTTGTCCCACCAAGAAAGCCACTCTCCTATCTCTTTTTTATTAAAGTTCTTTATATTCCCTGACTCAAAAGAGTGAGCAGTATCAACACAAACTTTCAACCTTGGAGAGTTTACCTTTTTAAAAATATACCCAACTTCATCGGGATTAGTTCCGATCTTCTTCTTTCCCGCTGTGTTTTCAATAACAAGAACTGTTTCTTCCGGGGTTTCTTTTAAGATCTTAATTATATTTAAAATCTCTCTCTCAATCGCCTCTTCTTTATTTTTTCCTTTTGGCGATCCAGGATGGTAAACAACTCCATCAGCTTTTATTAAAAAAGAAAACTGCATTGTCTTTTTTAAGTTTTCTATTGATTTTTCAATAAGAGTAGCATCTTCTGATGCGAGATTAAGAAGATAACTTGCGTGAATATAAACTGGAGAGATCTTGTTTTTTTCAACCCCCTCTCTGTACTTCTTCAGTTCTTCTTCTTCAGGAAAAAAAATATCGTATCTCCGCGGACTTCCCGCAAAGATCTGAACACACTCTGCCCCAATTTCTTTTGCTCTGCGTGGAACATTAGAGATACCACCCGCCGCAGATATATGTGCACCAATTTTCATAAATATAATAAAAAATGTAGGAGGGCCCTCGGGGGTTCTCTCCTACATTTTTAGAGTTAGTACTCTTCGCACTTTTTTTCGAAAAATGCTTGTGGGTGACTGCAAGAAGGACAAACCTCTGGAGCATTTTCATCTACTAAGTGATAACCACACTCTCTGCAAACCCACCATATTTTTTCTTGTTTTTTAAACATTGTTCCGTCTTCTACTTCTTTTAACAACTTTTCATACCTCTCTTGATGATGTTCTTCTGCCTTTGCAATCGCTTCTAATCTGTTAGCAACACTTTCAAACCCTTCCTCTCTTGCAACTTTTGCAAACTCTGGATACATCTCAGTGTGTTCATAATTTTCTCCGTTAATAGCAGCCTTAAGATTTTCAATAGTACTTCCAAGTGTGAAAGATGAATCTGCTTCTACACTAACACCATCAACAGTACTTTCTTTTATTTCGTTTATCATCTTAAGAAGCCACTTTGCGTGTTGCTTTTCTTGGTCAGCAGTTAAGTTAAAAACCTCTGCTATGTTTTCATAACCTTCTTTCTTTGCAACCTTTGAGTAAAAGCTGTAACGGTTTCTTGCTTGGCTTTCACCAATGAATGCTTTTGTTAAGTTTTCAATTGTTTTTTTCATATTTTTTTATTTAATTATTTAATAATATTATACTTCTTTTTTAGGTTAATAATTTTTTCGTAAGATTCGTCTATTATTTCTTTTTTTACTTCCCCACTTTCAACTGCTTGAAAAATAACATCAACCGCCCTGTAGTAGTCATCTTCATTGTATGTTTCTCCGTTGTTTGAAATAATAAGAATATTGCATCCAGCGTTTATTGATTTTATTAACGCCTCTTCATATCCGTAGTGATCAACGATAGCCCCCATATGCATATCATCAGAAACGATAACTCCCTCAAACCCGATCTCATCCCTTAAAATGTCTTTCAGAAACAAAGAAGATAGTGTTGCTGGATGTTCAGAGTCAACATTACTGTTAATAACATGCGCGGTCATAATCATATCAGAGTATCCGTTCTCTACTATTTTTTTGTAAGGATAAAGCTCTTCTTCTTTCTGCCAGCTATCTGTTATGTCAACCATCCCTAAGTGAGAGTCATCTTCTGAACTTCCGTGTCCTGGAAAGTGTTTTACTGCTGATACTACTTTTTTTTCATTTAATCCTTCTATGAAAGCAGTTGCGTGAAGAAAAACTTTTTCCGGATCATCTGAAAAAGATCTTTCAAGTCCTCCGATTACCGGATTATCAGGGTTAACATTAACATCAACAACTGGAGCAAAGTTAACATTAAATCCGATATCACTGAGTCGCTCTCCCAAAAACAATCCGTAATTTTTTGTTTCTTCAACACTTCCCTCTCCCATTTCTTGAGCAGAAGGAATGTTTTCAAACCCGTACTTTTCTTTTAATCTGTTGATGTAACCACCCTCAGCGTCAACAGCAATAAAAAGTGAACTATCAACTTCTTTTAATTTTTCAACAAGTTTTTTTGTTTGTTCCGGATTGATTATATTTCTTTCAACTTCTCCTTTTGATGGAACATCATAATCAAATAAAATTACTCCGCCAAGATTAAGCTCTTTTATTGCTTTAATGATACTTGATTCATCATCAACTTCACTTCCTCTAAAACCAACCACCAACATCTGGCCGATCTTTTCTCTAACTTCTTCTCTTTCTTGTTCTGTTTTTAAAACAACCTCTTCCTTTTTTTCAAGATAATTAGTTGTTATAAAAAAAACAGAAAACAAGAAAAGAAGAACAAGAAGTATTGATATTACTTTTGTTTTGTTCATTTAAGTTTAATTTAAAACGATTATTTGATAATTTAAATAGGAAGCAAAACTGACCCAAAGAAGATAAGGCAGTAAAAGATATAGTGTTTTTTTGCTTATCTTGTAAAAAGAGATTATTGTTGCGATAAGCGCGATTACTAGTAATATAATATTCATCAATGCTAACTCTGGATTTTTCATTCCAAAAAAGAAGATTGACCATGTGAGATTTAAAACTATCTGTGCTCCAAAAAATGCAAAGGCTGTTATTTTTTTTCTTATTTCTGCGGTTTCTTTCCAAATTAAAAAGAATGCAACCCCCATAAATATATATAACACCGTCCATACTGGAGCAAAAATCCAGTTTGGTGGGTTAAGAGTTGGTTTATTTAATCCTGCATACCACTCTGGTATTGCTGGTGCTGTAAAGTAAGAGCCAACAAAACCAACTATCAACGGAATTAGTACTGATAATGATAATTTTAATATTTCTTTTTTACTCATCTTTATTTTTTATTTTTTGGAGCTTCGGGAACAACAAAGCACGCTACTATGTAACCAATAATAAATGGAAAGATAGCAGTTGTTATGCAGATAAGGATTCCCGCCAATCTTAGCGGAACCGGATCAACTTCAAAGTAATCCCCTAATCCACCAAAAATACCTGCAAATATTCTGTTTTCTCTGCTTCTATATAATCTTTTCATAGTAAAATAATTTATTAATCTTATATAAATATATTAACACTTAATCAGAAAAAATCAATAAAAAAAGGCCTCCGGAGGAGGCCTTTGAAGGGGTTACTTTTGAAAAATTTACTTACGCGGATGGAGCTCTATTGCCCCATTTTTTTTGGCAACAACCGTCACCTTTTTTCCGAAATAAAACGATGTTGACTGTCTCAAGCTTCGGGGGATCAGAACCCTCCCCCCGCTTTTTACCTGGTGGACAAACAAAGACGGCGACTTAGTCACCACTGGGTAAATTTCAACGCAACCGTCTTCCTTCTCCGTAAAAAAAACATTGTCTCCAATTCTTCCCAGCAACTCGCTGGGAATTGGCAACCGCCACTTGTAGTCAACAGCCGTATTCCATCTTGCCACGCTATCCATAGTAAAACCTCCTTAATTTAAGGTACTGTTCCTATTGCTGTATTATAACATAAAAAAATAAAAAAGTATATGTTTTATAACTTAAAATAACGCTAACTACTTTCACTTGTAAAATTAACTTTTAACTGACGCAGAGCTGACTCATCTCCGTTGGTTGGGATGCTTGTTGTGTGAACTTCACAACCTTCAAGTTCACTCAACTTCTCTAACGCTTTTTTTGCCTCTTCGCTATTTATGGCACTAATACTAAGTGCAATTAAAGTTTCTTTCAAGTTAAGTCCAACCGACTTTCTTTTTAGTATATTTTTTTTGAAAGTGGTCACTGATTCAACAACCTCTGGAGAAAGAAGATGAACGCTATCCGGCACTCCACTCATAACTTTTACTGCATTAAGAATCATACTAGAAGTTGCGTGCATAAAACAAGAGTTTTTACCACTAACTAAATCACCGTTCGGAAGCATAACTGCTGCTCCACAAAAAAATCCATCATCCCCTTTCTTCTTTTTTTGTGCATCACTCATCGCCTTTCGTGCAACAGAAACAACTGCCCTATCTTCTGGAACAACTCCCATCTCTTCCATCGCAAGTTCAATCTTCTGAACAACATCTTCTTCTACTAATCCTAAACTGTACTCACACTTGTGGCGAAAGTATCTTCTTATCACTTCCTGAAAGCACGCTTCTTGAACAACTTTATCATTAGTTATTCCAGCTTTACACTTGTTAACCCCCATCTCGGTTGGAGATTTGTAAACAGAATCCTTCCCCATAATCTTCTCCATAATTCTTTTCAAAACAGGAAAAACTTCTACATCTCGGTTATAGTTTACAGCAACCTTCTTCTTTTCTTGAAAGTGGAAAGGATCAATCAAGTTGTAATCACCAATATCTGCAGTTGCAACTTCGTAAGCTACATTAAGTGGGTGCTTCAAAGGAAGATCCCAAACCGGAAAAGTTTCAAACTTTGCATATCCTGTTTTCTTTCCTTTCTTGTTGTCGTGATAAAGTTGCGAAAGCGATGTTGCTAACTTACCACTCCCTGGACCAACTCCAGCAATAACAACTAATTTTTTTGTTGTTGGTATATAGTCATTTGCACCATATCCTTTCTCGCTAACAACAAGATCAATATCCGTTGGATACCCACGAGTATACTTGTGGGTGTAAGCTTTAATTCCCATCCTCTTCAGTTTCTTTCTAAAAATAATCGCTCCTTCTTGTTCTTGGAAACAAGTCATTACTACTCCGGAAACATCTAAACCCCACTCTTGAAGCTCTTTCCTTATTTTTAAAAGTTCAACATCGTAAGTGGTTCCAAAATCCCCTCTTAGTTTTCTTTTCTCAATATGAATACAAGAGATGCAAAGAAGCACTTCTGTTTCTTTTTTCAAACTTTGCAAAAGTTTAACTTTAGTGTTGGGATCATATCCCGGCAAGACACGAGAAGCATGATAATCGTATGTGATCTTCCCTCCAAACTCCAAGTAAAGTTTTCCTTTGAAGAGATTCATTCTTTCTTGTATTGCTTTGCTCTGTTCTTTTATATACTTTTCAGTATCAAACCCTGTTTTTTTTCTGTTCATATCTTATTTTTCTTTTTCTTCTAACAAGACACTTTCAATAACAACATCTTCAAGAGGTTTATCACTGCGATCTTTTTCTACTGTTGCAATCTCGTCAGCAACTTCTTGCCCGGAGATAACTCTTCCAAAAATAGTGTAATCTGGAGAAAGTGGGTAGTCAGCAACCATTATGAAAAACTGACTTCCTTGTGTATTTGGACCAGCATTTGCCATCGCAACAACTCCTTTTTTATAACCTTCTTGGTATAGTTCTGATTCTGGATCTATCTCATCAGCAAAAGAGTATCCCGGTCCTCCCGTTCCTGTTCCTGTTGGATCTCCTCCTTGTATCATAAACCCATCTATTACTCTGTGAAAGATAACTCCATCATAAAATCCTTTTTCTGCAAGCTTCACAAAGTTTTCAACCGTTCTTGGTGCATCACTAGGATAAGTTTCAAACTTTATATCTCCCTTGTTTGTTTTCAATGTTATTACATATTCCATATTATTATTTTTATTATCTTCGATTATTAATTCTTCTTCTTGTTTTGCATAATAAAAAACAAGAGCAACGAACCCCACAAATAAAACAGATGTTAGTATTAATTTCTTATTCATTTTTTATTTTTTAATATGAATAATCTTGTTAAAGCGATATCATCGTAACTATATTTTCCCTGGAGATAATCATAAACCGGCTTCAACCTCTCTGCTCCTTTTTTCTCAAAACCCCTCTTTATCTCTTTGAAAACACCTTCTGATGGTTTCAGATGATTTACATCTACCATTCTATCTTCTTTCACTATTTTTTCAATATGAGAAATTACTGTTCTTCCTTTTATCTTTCTTTCCGTTGCGATCTCTTCAACTGACATCTTCTTTTTTAAAAGCTCTTTTGTTTTGTTGTATGTTTCTCCAGCAACTTTTTTAACTTTTAACGGGGAGCTTTTTATCTCTTTACTTTTCAAATTATTTTCATCAGCATATTTTTTTATCTCTTTTAAAAAAATACTCCCAAATGTTTCTAATTTTTTTTCTCCAACTCCTGATATTTTTTCAAAACTTTCCAAATCAGAAGGAATGTAATACGCCATCTCTTGAAGAGAAACATCAGAAAAAACAACAAAAGAAGGAACCTCCATCTCTTCTGCAATCTTCTTTCTCAAGTTTCTTAGCTTTTCAAACAAGTTAATATCATAGTTAAAAGTTTCTTCTTTTTTTGAAAAAACTTCTTCAACGGTTGGTTTTGGAAGATTTATCTTTTCTCTATTTTTCAAAAACAAAACTCCTTTTGCTGTTATGTTTAAGGTGGGATACTCTCCTTTTGTTCTTTCAAGTAGTCCTTTGTCAATTAACGACTTTACCAGTTCTTTTAGATTATCATCAGTAAAGTCATCAACGATCCCATAAACTGACAAAAGATGGTGTCCTCTTTCTTTTATCTGCTTTTTATTTTTTCCTTTTAAAACATCAATTACATAGTTTGACCCAAAGCGTCCTTCTAAATGAACAACCGCTGAAGTAATTTTTTGAGAAATGGTTGTTGCATCAAACTCTTCTTTGTAAATCAAACAAGAGTCGCACCCTTCACAATTTTCTTTGTGATAATCTTCACCAAAGTAATTAAGAATGTATCTTCTTTTGCAAGAAGAAGTTTCAGCATACTCAATAACTTTTTCCAACTTTTTTTCTGCTTGTTTTTTTATCTTTTCGCTTCTAATCTGATCAATAAAGTAACGGTGTTTACTTGTGTCTGCATAACTGTAAAACATAACACACTCACTTGATAATCCGTCACGCCCAGCACGACCAACTTCTTGGTAATAACCTTCTAATGATTTCGGAAAACTATAATGAACAATCAGCCGTACATCCAACTTATCAATTCCCATTCCAAATGCAATTGTTGCAACAATAATTTTAATCTTGTCTTTAATAAACTCATCTTGTATCTTGGTTCTTTTTTCACTTGTCATTCCAGCGTGATAAGCTTTTGCTTTATATCCGTTCTCTCGCAAGTTGGCCGATAAACTTTCTGTGTCTTTTCTTGAAAAACAGTAGATTATAACCGACTCGTTCTTATAGTTCTCTAAAATTTTTAACAACTTCTGAAGAGCGTTCTTTTTTCTAACAACCCTCAACTTCAGATTACTTCTGTCAAAACTGGATATAAAAATCCGCGCATCAGGTAAGTTTAACTGTTTCAAAATATCTTTTTGAACTTTCTTTGTTGCAGTAGCAGTAAGTGCAATAATCGGAGTTTTTGGAAAATCTTTCTTCAAACTCTTCATATTTCTATAGTCCGGACGAAAGTCGTGCCCCCACTCTGAGATACAGTGCGCTTCATCAACCGCAATCAAACTAACTTTTATCTTTTCTAAAAACAAAGAAAATCTTTCCAGAACCATTCTTTCTGGAGCAACATAAATAATTTTAACTTTCCCTTGTAGTATTTTTTCTTCGCACCTTTTAATCTCCTGAAAAGACAAACTGGAGTTAATAAACTCTGCACTTACTCCGTTGGCTTTCAAAGAGTCAACTTGATCTTTCATTAAAGCAATAAGTGGAGAGATAACCAAAGTGACCCCTTCAAGTTTCAGTGCTGGTAACTGATAACAAAGTGACTTCCCTCCCCCAGTCGGCATTAAAACAAAAACATCCTCTTTGTTTAAGACGGCGTTAACAACATCTTCCTGTAAAGGACGAAAATCCTTAAACCCAAAATATTTTCTCAAAAGATTTTTCATCTCTCCAATTCTAACACAAAAATCTTTATTATTCATCCTGCTTGAATTATATTCCAAAGTGAAACATTTTGATTTTTAATTTTCTTTTTCACTGAATAACCTTCGTTTTTAGACCGAAAATACAACCATTTTTACACCCCTGGGGTGTAAAAATGGGGGTTTTTTGATTTTTTTGTTGAAAAGGTGTATAATAGAGGGGTAATTAATCGTTCGGGTAATTCCCGCTCTCCTTTTAAGCGGGTTTTTTTATGGAAATAAGAAATATTGCAATTATCGCTCATGTTGATCACGGAAAAACGGCACTGACTGACGCTTTAATGAAACAGACCGGAATGATAAACAAAGATGCAAGTATGGATAGTAACGACATTGAGCAAGAGAGAGGAATAACAATATACTCAAAGAATACTTCTCTTTACTACAAAGACACAAAAATAAATATTGTTGATACTCCTGGTCATGCTGACTTCGGCTCTGAAGTTGAGCGTGTTTTGCGTTCCATTGACTCTGTTATTCTTGTTGTTGACGCCCAAGAAGGACCAATGCCACAAACAAAGTTTGTTTTGAAAAAATCACTTGAACTGGGACTAAAACCAATTGTTGTTATTAATAAGATAGACAAGTCAGCAGCAAGACCAGAAGTAGTAAAAGAGATGGTTTACGAACTTTTTCTTGATCTCGGAGCAAACGATGAACAACTTAACTTTGACACTATATACTCTATTGCAAAAGACGGGATTGCAAAAAAAGAACTGGATGATAACTCAACAGACCTAACTCCTCTTCTTGAAAAAATAATAGAAAAAGTTCCTGTTGCTTCAAGCGATGATTTAACAGAAAAACCATTATTAGCACAACCTTTTAATCTTGCTTATGATAACTTTTTAGGAAGATTAGCTATTTTAAGAGTTTACCAAGGAGCGGTAAAAGAAAACTTAAAGGTTTTTGTTAAAGACAGAAATAGAGAAACAAAAGAAAGAAAGATAACAAAAATGTTTACTTTTCAAGGAGTTGAAAGACAAGAAACCGAAAAAGCAGTTGCTGGTGATATCGCAATGGTTGCTGGTATTTCAGATATATTTATCGGTGATACTATTTGTGAGAATCAAGAACAAAAAGCTCTTCCTTTTATTGATGTTGATGAACCAACAATATCAATAAATGTTTCTGTTAACGACTCCCCTTTCTCTGGAAGAGATGGGAAAAAAGTAACTGGAAGACAGATAAAAGAAAGATTAGAAAAAGAGTTAGAAGTAAATGTTGGATTAAAGATTGATTTTTCAAACAACGACTATTACAAAGTATATGGAAGAGGAGAGATGCACCTTGCTATCTTGTTTGAAAATATGAGACGAGAAGGTTATGAGTTTCAAATCTCCCAACCAAATGTTGTTATTAAGGAAGAAGATGGAGTTAAGGTAGAACCGTTTGAAGAAGTCACTATTATTGTTGGTGAAGAGTCAACAAGCACTGTTATTAAAAAACTTTCTTCAAGAAAAGGAAGTATGGTTCAGATGATTCCAGAACATGCCAATACGAAAATTGTTTTTGAAGTACCGACGAGAGGACTTCTTGGTTACCGAAATGAGTTTGTTATAGACACCCGCGGAGAAGGAATTATGTATAATAATGTGATTGGATTTCGTCCTTATGTTGGGGAGATAAAAAAAGTAAGCACCGGTTCAATGATCTCAATGGCAACCGGAAAAGTGCTTGGATTCTCACTTGATAACCTTCAAAACAGAGGAAACTTATATGTTGGCCCAGGAGCCGAAGTTTACGAAGGAATGGTTATCGGAGATACCTCAAAAGGACTTGATATGGCAGTTAATCCTACAAAAGGAAAACAACTAACAAATGTTCGCGCTTCAAGTTCTGATGAAGCGATCTGTTTAAAGCCACCGACTATAATAACCTTAGAGAAGGGAATGAGCATTATGAAAAATGACGAGTATTTAGAAATTACTCCAAAAAATATCCGCTTGAGAAAAAAACTACTCACCGAAAACGAAAGAAACCGAAATAAAGGTAAAACACTATAAGATTACCAAGGCCTTAACTAAAAAGATAGTAGAAAGAGAGGTAAAACAAAATCACTGCTCCGATAAGAGTAACCCAGGTAATTGCTCTTGAGTTAGCAATCCATATTTTTTTAGTAAACACTGCTCCAATAAATATAACTATCTCTATTAGCATATAGAAAAACAAAAAGATTGCTACATAAAAGATGTGTTCAACCAAAGAAACTCCTGATTCAACTAATATCGCTGAAAAAGCAATAGGAACCCCTATTGAGCATGGTAACTCTACAATAGTTATTGCCGTTGCAAAAGAAACAACAGCTCCCGCAAGAATAGCTGTTCTTTGTTTTGTGTCTTTGAATACTTTTTGTATTTTTTCGGTTGCTCTTCTTGCTATTTTAGAATTTGATGATTCACAAGTTGGGCCATATTTATAAAATCGCCAAAACTCTTTCAGGAAAAATAATCCTCCACCAAAAGACGCCAATCCAACAACCACCCTCAAAATCTCTAACTGTCCAATCATTGCTTCAAAAAGTTTACCCCAAACAAAAACTAACATTCCATAAATTATCACAGTTGTCGCAATAAAAAGTCCTCCAAAGAAAAAGATCTTCTTTTTTGAGTTAAAGACAAGAACTATTGATAAGATTAAGATCAATGCTCCGATAGAACAAACATTGAATCCATCAACAGAACCAAGAATAACTGCAATAACAGGAAGAGACCACCCTCCAATATCAACTTCAACATTAAAGAAAGGAATATTAATCAAACAACAATCTCGATCAACTACTTCTCCTTCAATTGCTTTCACCAGATCTTCTTCTTCTCTCGTGGTAAAATCTCTTAATTGAAAAAAATTATCTCCAATAAAAATTGTTGGAGCCATTATTCTATAATCAGAAACTCCGTGAATATCAGCAATTTCACTTAACTTTTCTGTATCACTTATCGGATAAATTATCAACTCTACCCCGTCATAATCTTTAACTTTTTCTGTTAAAAAATCTTTTGTACTTTTACAAACCGAACACAATCTATCATCAAAATAATGTATAATCAGTTCCTCTTCTTTTCCGCCTTCTTCTGCGCTAACAAAAAAAGGGCAAGCAACAACCAGTAGTGCAAAAAACGACAAAAGTACGAAAATTTTATTTTTCATAGAATTAAATGTTATATAAATTAGAGAGTTATTATAAAAAAATAATATATCATTTTTTTAAATAAGTAAAGAAGCGACAGTGATGTTATCTTTTTGGAAAGTAATAACAGAGTATCGGAATCACAATCAATGTTAATACTGTTGAAAAGAGAAGTCCAAAGATGATTGAAGAAGCAACTGGTGACCACTCAGGACTAACAAAAAGTAACGGAACAAGTCCAAAAACAGTTGTTAGTGTTGTTAAAACAACTGGCCTAAAACGAGAAACTGCTCCAAGAACAACTGCTTTTTTATTTTCTTCGCCATCTTCCCTTCTCTTGTTTATTGTATCTATTAAGATAATTGCATTATTAACTACAATTCCACTTAAAGCAATTACTCCGATAAAAGAAGGAAAAGAAAGTGGTTGACCAACCATCGCCAGTCCAAAGAACACTCCTGTCACTGCCAAAGGAATTGTAATTATAATAAAGAACGGCTGACGATATGACTTCAACTGAATAACCATCAGAACAAATATCATAAAAACTCCAATCAACATTGACTCTCCTAAGTCAGTAAATGACTCTTGGATATCTTCTGTTTCTCCTCCATAAGTAATTTCAATTTTTTCAGGAAGTTCAACTTCTTTCAGTTTTTCTTGAAAAACGCTTAATACTTCTTGAGAGTTATAACCCGAGACAACGGAAGAAGTGACTGCTATGTTTCTTTCTCTATCCAACCGCTCAATACTACTCCTCCCTGGTTCTAAAGAAATTTCTATAAAAGTAGCTAATGAAACCAATCCTTTTGGCGTCTGAATGCTCATCTCTTTAATTTCAGAAACATCCATCGGAACCGCTACGCCGATACTGCTATCACGATAGTACTCTTCTGAAAAAACTCGCACCTCTATTTCATCTTCAATAATTTTTATACTGCTTGCTTGTTTTCCTGTAATCATTGTTCGGATGTAATCAGCAACATCAGCTGCTGTCAATCCGTACTGTTTTGCTACAACTTTATTAATATTAATAACAAACTCTCCTGTTGTCAGCTGAACCCCGTTATCAATGTTTTCTGTTCCTTCTACGGAAGATAAAACTTCAGAAACAAGAACCGCTGTTTGTTCTAACTGATCAAGAGCATCTCCTTCTATATTTATTCTTATCGGACTTCCCTCTCCCGGACCCGCTTCGGGCTGACTAACAGAAACTTCTGCTTTGTTGTAATCCTTGAAAAGATCCCTATAGTACTGAACAATCTCTTCGCTTGAATATTTTTTATCATCTTTCAGTGTCACAATAATACTTGCTTTGTTTGATTCTCCTGCTTGCATAATATCAATACTTCCTGCTGAAGAACTTTGTCCAATTGTTGTAAGAAAAGATTTAACATCTGGATCGCTACACAAAACTTCTTCAACTGGTTTTGTTAAATCATTGGTAGCATCAAAAGGAGTTCCTGCTTTTGCTTTTAGGTCAATAAAAATCGTATCTGAATCAGGAAGCGGAAACATATTAACAGAAACCACTCCGATAAAAGGAAAACTGACGGCGATAAAAAACAAACCAGTAATAAATATCAAAAATCCGTAAGACAAAAACTTGTGAGAGGTTATTTTTAAAAGCTTTTCTCTGTACCACTCTACGGTTTTATTTAGCAAAACACCAACACCAAACAACCCACTTTTTTTGTTTTTGGATAGTCCTTTTGAAAACCTTGCAGAAATAGTAGTTATAACAACGAGAGAAACAAAAAGAGCAGACAAGAGAACCGCTGAAACGGTTATCGGAATGCTTTTAATAAACTCTCCCATTATTCCAGAAACTAAAAGCATCGGCAGGAAAACAAAAACAGTTGTTAGTGTTCCTGCCACTAACGGTGCCTGAAAATCTTTTACTGTTTTCATTGCTGCTTCTCTTCCTGAAAGTCCCTCCATTTTTCTTTGAAACATTCCTTCGGTTATAACTACTGAAGCGTCAACTAAAATTCCAAGAGAAAGAATTAATGAAAACAAGGTTAAAAAGTTAATAGTAAGTCCAAAAGCGTTTATGAAAATAAACGCTGACAAGAAAGAAAAAGGAACCACTAAACTCGCCAAAAGTGACTCTCTCCAGCCAAGAAACAACGCCATTATAATCATTATTATAACTATTGTAAGAACTCCACTGGAAACTAAAGTGCTAAGATCTGTTCTTATTATATCAGCATCGTTTTGAATAAACTCTACTTTTAGCCCTGCCGGAAAGACATCTTCTAATAGTTTGTTTATCCTTTCTTGAGCAGTGTCAGAAATAGTAAGAATATTCCCTCTTCCACTTTCCTTAAACAAGTTAAGAGAAATTGTTGACTCTGGCTCACTTCCGCTAACACTAAAACGAGTAATGTTGTTAAGTGGCGCTACGCCATCCTCAACTTCTCCAACATCTCCTATTTTTATTACGCTTCCTTGTTTTTCAATTACTGGAACTTGGCGAACATCTTCTGCTGATAACAACTTACTATCAAAACGGACTGCGTAAACTCCCCCACCAGTTTCAACAACTCCAACAGGGAGATCAATATTTGCTTGAGATAAAGCGCCAACAATCATTGCTGGAGAGATTGAAAGCTCACGCATTCTGTTGTTATCAAGTTTAATTTTAATCTGTCTTTCAACGCTACCGATCAATGAAACTTGTGAAACATCTTTGATTGATTCTAACTCTTCTTTTATTCTCTCCGCATAAACTTTCAACTCTGTTAAATCAAAAGGGCCAGCAACAACTATTCGCATAATCGGGACATCAGAAAAGCTTATTTTTTGAACTACTGGATCTCCTGCTTCTGAAGGAAAGCTTGTTTTTGCTCTACTAACTCTGTTTCTTACTTCGGCAACCATCTCCGTGCTATCTGCCCTTGGTTCAAACTGAACAACAACTGTTGATAATCCTTGTTGCGAAGAAGAAGAGATAACACTCACATCAGAAAGACCAGCGATCTGATTTTCAACTGGACGGGTTATTAACTCTTCAACATTTTCTGCTCCGGCACCAGGAAGAACGGTAGTAATAACAACAACTGGAATATCAACTTCTGGTGCTGACTCTTTTGGCATCTGCAAAACTGCTAAAAATCCAAAAATAAACAAAGCAACCATCAGCAGATAAGTTATCCGATAATTTTCAATAAAAACTTGAACAAATGATTTTTTTTCTTGTTTCATCTTTTAATTATTAACCACTTCAACCAACTGTCCACTTCGGACTAAAGAGTAATCCTCTATAATAAAGTCAACACTTTCAAGTCCTTGAAGAATGGTAACTTTATCTTCTTGAACAGAACCAAGAGAAACAGGAACTCTTTTTACAACTCCCTCTTCTACTGTATAAACAGCATTTCCCGAACTACTAACTTCAATCATTGACAGCGGAACCCGAATATTTTTGGAATCAGTTTTGGTTGTAACATCAACCATCACGCTCTCTCCTACTATTAAGTCAGATGACTCAGTTATTGCAATCTGAACCTCAACTTGTCCTGTTTGTTCATTTACCGCTCTTGAAACAGCACTAACTACTCCCTTATACTTCTCATCAATCTCGGCGCTATCTCCTACTGATAACAAACGAGCATTATCTGGGTTTAGATATAACTTTACCTTTAATCCATTTTCATTTATCAAAGAAACTACTTGTTGTCCAGGATTAACCGTTTGTCCAACCTGAGTTGAGACATCTGCCACTGTTCCAGAAAAAGGAGCACGAATAATGTGTTTTTCAAGATTTCTTTCAGCGTTATCAACTCCTATTTTTGCTTGATTAACCTGAGCTTCCTGTGCCGTTATCTGTTCTTTTCTTGCTCCTCCTTGAAGTATCGTTAACTCGTTTTCTCTCTGCTCTAATAATTTTTCTGCTTGCTCAATCGCTGAACTTTGATTTCTTAAAGCGCTATCGTAAGCATCTTTAACAGTTAGATACCCCGTTCCTCTTTCGTTGGGAATCGGCACTACCCACTCTAAATCATCATTACTTGCAAACCCTTCTGGGAAAGTGATATAAAGACTACTTTCTCCTAACGGCTGGGCAACACGAGTGTTAACTGAAGCAACACCACTTTCATTATTAGGACCTTCATATCTAAAAGAGTATCCTGATTGAGCCAAAGAAGCATATAAAGAGATCCGATACTCTCCTTCTTCTCCTTTGTAAACTCCACTAATAGTTGGTGAAGTTATAACATCATCTTCATCTATCCTCATTCTCTCATCATCAAGGTATGCTTGAAGATCATTATTTAAAAGATTACGGAGAGCACTTTGAACTGCTTCTTCAGTGTCTTCTACTGTTTTTTCAAGGTTGTCTTCTGCGCTTTCCACTGCAATCTCACTATTTCTTATCTGTTCTGATAGTGCTCCCGACAACATCTCCTCTAATCCTGCTTGTTGTGTTTCTAAAAACAACTCTGCCTCTCTTTTTCTTAAAAGAGCGTCAGTGTTATCTAAATAAACCAAAGGAGCTCCTGCAGAAACTTTCTCTCCGATTGATGCAGGAACACTGCTAACCACTCCTTGAACTTCAGGAGATAACCCTGCTTGATCACTTGATTCAACGCGACCATTAGCTGATACGGTACTTTTAATTCCGTTTAGTTCTGAAATACTAACAACAGAAACTTGCACTACACCTTCTTCTTTGTTTGCTTCTTCTTTTTTTTCTTCTCCTGAAAATAAAATTTGGAAAGCAAAGAAAAGAAAAACTACTACTCCGATTAAAATAATTATTTTTTTCTTTTTCATTTTTTAATAAGTTAAAACCACAAAAAAATCCAGCAAAGCTGGTTTTTTATTTAACGCTTTTATTGTTGTTATTATAACCTTTTTTTGAAAAATTACAACACCTTTACTGCTTTGAGAGCACTCTTTTCTTTGTCTTTTATCTCAAACATAATATCAAAATCAAACTCTTTCATTTCTTTCAGGAAGTTTTCAAATGTTGAAACAGTTAGTGTTTGGGCATGAACTCCTTTTCTTTTTCCTTCTTCTTGCTCGCTGTAGTCAATCATCGGAACTCCGTCTTTCTCTTTCCATACTTTTTTTACTTTTAAAAACGCTTCCTTGAAACTTTCTCCATTATTTAAACACTGGTGATGATAAGTATCAAAAACAATCGGTATCTCTGTTTTTTTATTAACCTCTAAACAGTCCTTCAAGCTATACAAGTTGTGATCGTTCTCAACAACTAATCTTTTCTTTATCTGTGGACTCAGATTCAAGTAATTTCTAACAAACCTTTCTTTTGATTTTTCTTTCTCTCCGTAAACACCGCCGATGTGTATCTGCACCTTTGCATCTTCTTCTAATCCCATAAAATCTAAAACCTTGCAGTGATACTCTATCTCTTTAATACTTCTTTCTAAGATATCTTCATTTAAAGCATTTAAGACAACAAACTGATCAGGGTGCATTGATATTCTGATATTTTTTTCTTTGATATACTTTCCAATTTCTTTTAACTCTTTGCCGAAGTAATCACCCCAGTTGAAAAGACAAACTTTGTGAGAAGCAAAAGGAACTAATCCTGAACCGATCCGGAAAAAAAGAAGATTATTATCAACATTAAAAGTTAGTGTTTTTTTTAAACACTCTAAATTCTGTTCAACTTTTTTGATTAAGTTCTCTTCAGAGTAGTTAGATAAACGAAATGTTCTGTTAGCAGTACACTTCAATGTATTATTAATGCAAGGATATCCTATCTTCATTTCTTAATGAATCTCCACTCAGATTCTTTTAAATCACCAAGTTTATATTTACCAATTCTTACTCTTTGAATATCAAGAACTGTAACATCAAAAACCTCAAACATTCTTCTTATCTGTCTTTTTCTTCCTTCACCTAAAATAATTCTATATTTTTTAAAGCCAACTCTCTCAACCTCTTTCATTTTTGCTTTTGTTTTTTCCTTTATATCAACTCCTTTCTTAAACTTTTCTATTACATCTTCACCGACATCTTTGTTTACTTTCACAAAATACTCTTTTTCGTGAGAAAACGAAGGATGAGTTAAACGGTATGTAAAATCACCATCATTTGTTAAGATAACAAGCCCCCTGCTATTTTTATCTAATCTTCCAACCGGAAATAATCTCTCTTTTGTTTCAACAAGAGAAAAAATATTACTCTCTCCTTTGACTTTTTTGCTTGTACAGGCGTACCCTCGTGGTTTATTCAAAGCGATATAAACCAACTTCTGATCTTGTTTTATTTTTTTATCAAAAACAAAAACACTGTCACTATCAGTCACTCTTGTTCCAAGGCAAGCAACTTCATTATTCACTTTAACCTTCCCCCTTCTTATCAACTCCTCCGCCTTCCTCCGCGAACAGTACCCACTATCAGCTATAAATTTTTGTAAAACAATACTCATATTTGTTATTCCTACATTTTCCCCGTCACTCCCGTAATTCCCCCTGTCATTCCCGTAATTCCCCCTGTCATTCCCGCGGAGGCGGGAATCTTATCTTTCTTTAAAACACTATATTATATCTTTTGCAAGAACGCTTTTCTTTAAAATCTCAATATTTCTTTCTTTTCTTTTTTGAAAGTAATCACTTTCATATACTTCTTCTAACTCAAAAAAAGGATTATCATTTTCAATCATATCTTTAATTATCGGAGTTAGTTCAAGTAAATACTCTTCTATCTCTGATTTTAATTCAAGTAGTTCTTCTTCTTTAGAAACATCAAAATTTATTACTCCACCTATCCTGTCTTTCACACTCATAATTCTTTCTTGAATCGTATCCTTGTTCTTGAAAATAAAAATAAGATCTTCTTTTTCAAAAATACTTCCAGGTGTTTTTTTAATTTCAGGATACATCATAATCAAAATCTCTTGAACTTCAGACACGGGAAACATTGATGAAGAAAAACTAACTACTACTCCACCAAAAAGAACATCCAACTGAATAGCAAAATAATCAGTAAAATCTTTTTCAATCTTTTCTTTGTTTTCAATATAGTACAAGGGTTCTTCTAAATAAGAAGAAACTCTTTCTCCTTCTTTTTTCTTTTTAATAATCTCCGAAACTGACCCATCAAAGTTACTCCAAGCATCATCAGCTTTTTTTTGATTATTTGAAATCGCAGAAAAAGAAGTAAGGGGTTCACTATTGGAAGAGATTTTGCTGGTAATGCAAAGCGGGGAATTTGAAAAGGCAGATAACTCTCCTGAAGACGGCAACGAATACCTCGGTGAAATGAGCAAGCTCGAAAAGGCCTTGCTGACCGTTCGCAACCGCAACACCGAAAAATGTGAGGTCGCCATAAGAAGCGACGATACCTGGGCTGCTTATTTATTCAAAGAGGCTGCCGCCACAGCCAACAAGATGCTCTGGCAAAGTATTGTGCGACGCTTCGGCCGTGAAGAGTTTGATGCGCTGGGGATTGAAGCTCCCTGCGTAATCGTGGCACTGAGCAAAGAAAATTTACCGCGCCACGCACAACGCGTGGCCTGTTTTTATAATCCCAAATTAACATTTGTTAGCGCCTCTAAAAACTTTGGAATAGCGAATGATATTCCAATAATAGGAAGAATAACTAGAACTAGCGTTATTATAAACTTCCAGAAGAGAACTTTTTTTATTCTTTTTATATTACTAATTATCTCATCAAGTTTTTCGTCTTGCTCTTTTATTTTATTTAAAATTTCTTGTTCCATATTTTTATTTACCGCTTGCTAACTGACCGCAAGCGCTTTTAATATCTTGACCGAAACTAAATCTTTGTGTGACGCTAACCCCCTCCTCTTCTAATATCTTTTTAAACTTTCTAACTCTTTCTGAAGAAGAAGATTGAAACTCACCTGTTTGATTATACGATATAAGATTAATAAAATAAAGTTTTTTCTTTGTTATTTTTGCAAGCTCTCTTGCTTGTTCATCAGAATCATTTACTTTTTTTATCATCACATACTCAAACATAACTCTTCTTTTTGTTTTTTCAATATAATCATCAACTGCACTAAGAACATCTTTTATCGGATGTTTTCTGTTGATCGGCATTATCTTTGAACGAAGTTCATCATTTGGAGCATGCAAAGAAACTGCCAAGTTAACTTGTAACTTTTCTTTGCTTAACTTTTTAATCCCCTCCACCACTCCTGCAGTTGATACTGAAAAACTTCTTGCTCCCAGATTAAATCCTTCTTCATCATTTAAAATTTTTACTGAACGGATAACACGGTCATAGTTCAGAAACGGCTCCCCCATTCCCATAAAAACAATATTTGTTGCTTTTTTCTGTTCTTCTTTCAGTAGACGAGCAAAAAAAAGAACCTGCTCTATAATCTCCCACGAAGTAAGATTTCTTCTGAATCCCATCTTTCCCGTAGCACAAAACTTGCAACCCAAAGGACACCCAACTTGTGAAGAAACACAGATCGTGTTTCTTTCTCCTTTATGTCTCATCAAAACTGCTTCTATCTGAAAGCCATCATCTAAACTGATAACTGCTTTTGTGGTATTTTTATCATCAGAGTTAAAAACCTCAGCATCTATCTTAATCGGAAAATCTTTGTTTAGTTCTTCCTTTAACTCTCTGGGAAGAGTAGTAGAATCTCTCCAATCACAAATCAGATCAACAAAAAGATTCTTCTTTGCTTGTTTTAATCTAAACTCTTGATACTTCTCTAATATTTTTTCAAACTTATCTACACTCACAATTTATTTTTTATTAAAACCTTACTCAACAGTAACTGACTTTGCCAAATTTCTTGGCTTGTCGGGATCTCTTCCTAAGGAAACAGAAACATAGTAAGCAAAGAGCTGAAAACAAACAACCGTTAGTATCGGAGAAGTAAACTCTGGAGCCGAAGGAAGATAAATAACATCTTCTGTTAACTCTTTAATTTTATCATTATCACTGCTTGCTAAAACTATTACTTTTCCGTTTCGCGCTTTAATCTCTTCAATATTAGAAATCATCTTATCATACACGCTATTGGAAAGACAGATCGCAACTGTTGGGAAGTTTTCATCAACTAACGCTATCGGACCGTGCTTTAACTCCCCTGCAGCATAACCTTCAGAGTGGATGTAAGAAATTTCTTTAAGTTTCAGTGCTCCTTCTAAAGAAGCAGGGTATCCGTATCTTCTCCCTATGAAGAAGAAGTTTTTGAAATCTTTATATTTTTCAGCTATTTTTTCTACTTCCGAATCGTCCTTTAAAATTTCACTCACCAGAGAAGGGAGAGAAAGAATACCTTTTACTACTTCTTTTCCTTCTTCAGTCGAAAGATCTCTTTGTCTTCCAAGAAAGAGTGCAATAAGATTTAAAACAACCACTTGAGAAGTAAATGCTTTCGTAGAAGCCACTCCTATTTCAGGCCCAGCATGATTATACACCCCAGCATGAGTTTCTCTCGCAATTGAAGATCCAACTG
>CAZKZM010000075.1:0-10091 GCA_964557305.1 uncultured Candidatus Saccharibacteria bacterium
AATTTAAAATTCAAAATTCAAAATTACAAACTGGATTCCCGCCTACGCGGGAATGACAAGGAAGGGGCGGGAATGACAATAGGGAATGCGGGAATGACAGTGGGGAATGTGAGAATGATATCAGAATAATGGGTAGTTAAATTAAATACCACAGGTATCACCTGTGGTATTTTTTATTGACTAAACTACTTAAAGTATGTATAATTAAGGAATAAAATGGAGGAAATTAAACAGTACATTAAAAAGGAGGTTGCGATGAAAACTACAGTTATAACGGTCTTGGTTCTGATTATCTTCAGGGCACTTTCTTTTGCCCAGGAAGTTCCGTTGTACAGCAGTGAGGAGATCCCGCTTGACAGCTATACAATCAAAGAGGGGGATGATATCTGGGAGCTTTTTGGAGATGATTGGAGGATTATTTCTAGAATAAATCGGATGTCAGTTGGGGCCTTTAATCCCGGGGTTACCATAAAGATCCCCCGCGATATGAAAGAGGCAAGGAGGCACACTCCCTTCCCTTTACGTGTTTCCAAAAAAGGGAAGCTGATTTACATCAGTACTATCAATCAAGCATTGGCGCTTTATGAAAAAGGGAAGTTAGTGGAGTGGATGCCGATCTCCTCTGGAGCGCCGGGAAATGAAACTCCGAAAGGGAAGTTTCGTGTATCGGAAAAAGTGATACACTACTATTCAAAAACTTACCCTAAGCCAAGGGGTGGGGCAGCGATGCCGTTTGCCCTTCGGTTTAGTCATCCTTATAGTGGATATTTTATCCACGGAGGGGCGTTGTCGGGAAGACCAACTTCAAAAGGTTGTGTCCGGCTTTTACTGGATGACGCAGCGATGCTTTACCAATGGTCCGAAGTTGGGACAATGATTGTTGTCCAGTAAACATAACCTTCATAAAGAAGTAAAGGAAGCCATACAAACGGCTTCCTTTTTTTATTTATATCAATTATATCTGCTATAATGGTTATAACTATTATAATGGATTCCCGCCTTCGCGGGAATGACAATGGGGAACGCGTAATGATGAGTGGAGAAGTGGTTGACTTAATTTTTTGACTGCGGTAATATGAGAGTAATGAATATGACAGATTTAGTAATGTTTCTTCCTTTGATTGTTGCCACTGCATTGGGAGCAATTATTGGGTTAGAAAGAGAATACAAACACAAATCAGCAGGAATGAAAACCTACGCTCTTGTTTCTTTAGGAGCAGCACTTTTTATGATACTCGGCAATCACATTTTTTATAACTTTGCTCACCTTGGAATAAACTATGATCCTTCTCGTATACTCGCATCAGTTGTCCTTGGTGTTGGATTTATCGGAGGGGGATTAATTATGAAAAGAGATCGTGAAGTTGAGGGATTAAGTACCGCTGCTGGATTGTGGATCGCAGCGGCAGTTGGTGCGGCAACAGGAATGGGACTATATGTTTTTGCCTTTTTTGTAGTTCTTCTTGTCCTTTTCATTTTTCATATAATTGGAGCTTTTGAAGATCGGTTTATAAGAAATAAGTAATAAGTAATAAGTAATAAATAAAATTATGTTTGATCAATTAAAACAAGCAAAGCAGTTATACAAACTTCAAAGTGAGTTAAAAAAAGAAAAAGTTAGCGCTGAAGAAAATGGGGTAGTGATAACTGTTAATGGAAAAATGGAAGTGGAGGATGTTAAGTTAAACGCCTCTCTTTCAGTTGAAGATCAAGAAAAAGCAGTTAAATCTTGCTTTAATGATGCAATGAGAAAAGTACAGATGGTTGCCGCTCAAAAAATGCAATCAATGAGATAACATCAAATTAAAATATGAACGAAAGCGAAGAGTTTAAATTTAAAGAGATAAGCGAAGAGGTGATAAAAGAGTATCACCAAGAAAAAGGTGTTTCTCCTGAAGAAAGAGAACAAGAAAGACAAGAAAGCAGTGATAACAATGAAGAACAAGAAGAAACAACCGGCTCTTTGGATCAACCACCTTCTTTTACTTATCAAGGGCAGAAAAATTTAAAAAAGAAAGAAGAAGACAAGAAGACAGTTGTTAAAGAGAAGATAAAAGAACTTTTAAGAGTGGCAGAAGAAAAGGGCTTGCAACACTCTATTAAGCAGGCAGAAAAAGAAAACGATCCTTTTCTTTTAGATCTTTATCATGATGTTTTAGCAAAAAACACTGCTTATAAAAAATATTTAAAAGAGTAAATGCCTTACGCTTCTTATCTCAATATTGTAATTCCAGTTATATCGCTTTTTTTAACAATAATAGCGCTTTTTTTTATTTTCAAAAAAAGAAAAAAGAATACTCTTGATAGAAGTTTATATATGTCTCTTTTTCTTGTAAAACTTCCACGGTATGATAAAGGAGGTGAAGACAAGAAAGAAGAAGAAAAAAAGTTGATCTCCAGAATGGAGCAGTTCTACTCAAATTTTATTTATCTTGACAAAGGAGAAAGTTCAATCACGAGATTTTTCTACGGATTTCCAAGAATAACATTAGAGATAGCATCCGAGATTGGGCAAGGAGACATCTCTTTCTATATCGCAGTTCCAACAGAGTATGAAAACTCGTTAGGGAAGTATGTTCAAGGAGTTTACTCAGGGGCAGTCGTTGAGAAGGTATCAGACGATTACACTATTTTTGAACCAAAAAGTGAAGTTTCTGCTTCTTACATCTCTCAAAAAGAGTGTTTTTTTGTTCCTGTTAATACTTATGAAGAGTTGGGGAGAGATCCGTTAGAGCCGATTGTGAACTCAGTAAGTAATATAAGTCCTGATGAGGGGGCGGCGGTTCAGTTTGTGATAAGACCAACTCTTTTTAACTTCCGAAACAAGGGAGAAAAGTTTCTGAAGATGATTAACGAAGAAGGAAAGAACATAAATGAGGCATTTTCTAAAATTAAAGAAAGTGGCTTTTCTAAGATTTTAAAAGAAGTGTTCGGTATCTTCTCATCCAAAAAGCAAGAAAACGAGTATTCAAAAAGCCCTGGAGTTGATGTTGCCACTGTTGATCTTGTTAGAAAAAAAATATCAAAATCTGGGTTTGAAGTTAATATTCGTCTTATCGGAGTAGCAAAAGAAAAAAGCAGAGCAGATGAAATTTTGAACAACATTGAAAGTAGTTTTTCTCAGTTTTCCTCTTCTGTTAACGGCTTCAAAACAAAAAGAATAAAAAACAAGAAACAGCTGAAAAGAACAGTTTATGATTTTAGTTTTCGGAACTTTAATAAAAATAATGCAGTCGTTTTGAATACAGCCGAACTAACAAGCATTTATCACTTTCCTCTTTCGCACATAGAAAGTCCGTATATCAAGTGGGTTAAAACAGTGGAAGCTCCTCCTCCTTCTGAGCTTCCGACAGAAGGGGAAGTTTTTCTTGGAGAAGCAGTTTATCGTGGCGAGAAGAAGCCGGTATATATCGCCTCTGAAAAAGATCGTGGCCGTCACTTCTATATAATAGGACAGACCGGTGTTGGTAAATCAACGATAATGAGAGAGATGATAAGACAGGATATTAAAAATGGAAAAGGAGTTGGTGTTGTTGATCCTCACGGAGATTTGATAGAAGATACTCTTGCTAATATTCCAAAGGAAAGAGTTGATGATGTGGTTCTTTTTGAGCCGTTTGATAGAGAGCGACCTTGTGGATTGAATATGTTAGAGTGGGATACTCCTGAACAGAGAGATTTTGCGATATCAGAGATGATAATGATCTTTAATCAACTTTTTGATCAGTCAATGGTTGGTCCGATGTTTGAGTATTATATGCGAAACGCGATGGCGGCACTTTCTGCTGATAAAGATGATATTGGAACGATTGTTGAGATTCCAAGAATGTTTACTGACGATGAGTTTATGAAAAAGAAAGTTTCCAAGGTTTCTGATCATATTGTTAGTGATTTTTGGCTAAAAGAGTGGAGTCAAACCACTGGACAAACTAAATCTGATATGTTGGGTTATGTTGTTTCAAAAATAGGAAGATTTGTTGCTGATGAGACAATGAGAAATATTATTGGTCAACAAAAATCTGGATTTGATTTAGACAAGATAATGAGTGAGAAGAAGATATTTTTAGCAAATCTTTCAAAAGGATTGACTGGAGAGTTGAACAGTTCTTTACTGGGAATGATTCTTGTTTCAAAAATGCAGATAGCGGCATTACGGAGAGCGCGAATACCAGAAGAAGAAAGAGTTCCTTTTTATCTTTATGTTGATGAGTTTCAAAACTTTACAACAAACAGCATCTCGGTGATATTATCAGAGGCAAGAAAGTACAAGCTAAACTTGATACTTGCTAATCAGTATATGCCACAGTTAAAACAAGAGATAAAAGATGCGGTGATTGGAAATGTGGGAAATATGATCTCTTACCGAATTGGAGTTGATGATGCAGAGTTTCTTGAAAGACAGTTTAGTCCAGAGTTTTCAAAGTTTGATCTGGGGGGAATTGATAACTATCAGTACATAATTAAAATGATGATAAATGGAAAGATATCTTCTCCGTTCAAAATAGCGGCTCCGTTCCCTAAAGAAGGAGACAAGAAGATAGCAGAAGTAACAAAAAAAATATCAAAACTAAAGTACGGAAAACCACGATTAGTTGTAGAGCAGGACATAAAAAAAAGAGCCAATCTTTAAGGGTGTTGCGTTTCTTCTTTTTTACATTATAATGAAAATAACTATAATAAATATTAAAATATTTTAATAATATAAATATGGAAAATGAAAATAAAGAGCCAACTCCAAAAGGAGAAGAAGGTGAAGATAATAATTCAACTCAAAATACTCCAGAAAACTTAAGAATTGACCCTGACGAGTCAAGGAAACAAGCTATAATGAGCGAAAAAAACGGTGATTTCAGCAATGCTGCTGCTTTTTATGCTTTAATAGGAGATAAAGAAAAAGTTCTTGAAATGATTGACAAAGTTGAGGAATTAAAAAATAAAGAAACAGAAAACCAAGGAGAACAGAAAGACGATGAAGCAGAAGCAGAACCAGAAGATCAAAAAACTGACCCCGAGAACTTAAGGGTTGATGATGAGCAAGTAAAGAAAGATGCAGGAATAGTTGAAGAAGATAAAGTAGAAAATCAAGAAACAGATCTTGATTTAGAAGGACTTAAAGAGAGAATGAAATCAGAAAGGAACGCCTTTATTGACATCGGAAAAGAATGTAAAAGTAAAATAGAAGAAGGGCTTAAAGGAAGAAAGCTAAAGAAGCTCAGAAAAGATATTGATAGTTTAAAAGCACTCGCAGAACAGCACGGAGCAAATATCAATCCAAATGATAGCAAGTGGATGATTTCGGGAAATACAGAGGAGATGGAAGGTGCAGAAAGAAGAAAAAAAAATTACATCTCTGAACTGATGTCAGCTGGAAAAATCAACAAAGAACAAGCAGAGTTAATTTATAGAACAGAATGTCAAAAAGAAGTTTATAAACAGGCAAAAAAAGAGTACGGGAAAAATAAAATGGAAAAAAGAGTGGAAGAGTTGGTGCAAGGAGGAGAGAAGATAGAGGTAGCAAAACAAAAAGTAAGAGCAGAACTTTTTGATGAACTAATAGTGAAAGAAAGCGAAACGATAAGAAAAGCAGAGTTAGAACATTTGCCACCAGAAGAAAAAAGATTTTACAATAAAGTTTTTAGCTGGTATTTGCGTCAGAACACAGCTACTCGTCTTCTTATATCAACAGGAGTGGTGACAGGAGCAGTTGCTTTTTCTGGTGGATTTGGAACCTCATCTTTGGCAATGTTTGCAGGATGCAGATTTTTAAGAGGAGCCACTGCTGTTTTAACTGGTAAGTTAGCATCAGCAGGTGTTGGATGGGCGATGGAGAGGAGAACAACGAAAAAAAGAGGAGAAAGAGAAGAAGAGATGAAAAAAACAATTAACTTTGATGATCTTGGTGAGATAGAAAAAAGATATAACGAGCATCTTCAAGAGAAGAAAAGAGAAGATAGAAGAACGCTTATTGCAAAAGCAACTGCTGGAATCGTTGCTGGTGCAGGAACAGCTATAGGCGCTGGAATGTTAGAAAACGCCTACTTAGGTGGCGGGGGTGGAGGAGGAGATGTTGAAAAAACACCAGAAGCAGAAAAAGGGGGAATGGTTGCTGATCATGAAGAGGCAGAAAAAGCAGTAGAAAAAGAAACGGAGACAGTAAAAGCTGAACCAAAAGAAATCACATTAGAAACAAAGCAAAATTTTTACGGCAAGTTTGTAGAAAAGTTTGGCGCTCACGGAGAGTATGGATTGAGCAGTAATCAGATTGCTCAACAATTATTAGAAGGAAAAGTTAGCCCCGAAGATTATTATGATTTTGTAAAAGAAAATGCAGGTGAAGGTTTTAATGTTGACAAGCAAAGCTTTGTTGAAAAACTTGAGCGACAGATAGAAAATTACAGTAATGCAGAAAAGATGACAGGAGTAGAGCAAGATGTTGCGATGAGAGCATCACTACAGGTTTTGCACAAAACAATAGATCAGAGCATCTCCTATTTTAATTTTGTGGAGCAAGTAGAACAAGTAGGATCAACGCCAGTTGTTGTTGAGATCGGAGCAAGAGGACCACAAGGTTCAGTTATTGATAGTTTCAGAGGAGATTATGATTTAGCAAGAAAGTTTGGCGCTCCTGAAAACTTGTTTAATGAACAAGGAGAGGTTGTTGATAAAACAGCATTTGATAATTGGGCAGGAAGAAAAGCTCATCTTCTTTGGCTTGAGAGCGCTAAAGAAGCACTGAAGAATGAGGAAGTTTTAAATAAAATGGGAGAACTTGGATACTCAAAAGATATTGAAGGATACGGACAGATGATGCGTCATATTGGAGAAGGGAATGTTGTGTTAGATCCAGAAAAAGGAGTGATGTTTATTGGCGAAGAAACTGATTACTTGAAAAGTAGTCCTGTTTCAACGCCAACCCCAGAAGCAGAACCAGAACCAGTTGCTTCTGAACAAACAACTTCTACCCCTGAGGTCAAGGAAGTAGGTGGGGATATAGAGCAAGCAAGAAAAGCTTTTTATGAAAAATTTAGTGAAAGATTTCAAGAAAGCAATCCTGTTGAATCAATTACTAAAGGTGAAGTAAGTCCAGAACAGTATTATAATTTTTTTGAAGAACAGTATTCTGGAGAGCTTCCTGAAAAACAAACAAGCATAAAAGAGATGGAAAGCATTTTGAATTTAAGAACGGAGGCAGTTAACAATATGAGTGGCGATGAGCTTAATGACTTTCTTGAAAGATCAGATAGATTAATAGAGGAAAGAATAAATGAGCACATTGAGTTGCTTGGTGAAAAAGAGTCATTAAGCGAAATATCAGTTGATACTTCTTCTCTTGAGATGGAAAGAGATGTGATGGAAAGCACTGGATTCACAAGAGAAGAGCTTGATGTTATGAAAAAAAATGTTGATGTTGGTTATCTGATGAACGAAATTCCTGAAGATGTTGTTCACAAAGCAACTCTTATTCAAAGGAATGAGTTAGAAGGAAGCATTGCTGAGCTTATGGACGGAAAGCGACTTCCTGTTCCTCCCGAAGGAGCAGATGAAGAGTATGCGATGAAACAGATAGAGCTTGCAAGAATTCTTCACGAGCTAAATCCTGATCAACAAGAGAAACATATGAAGATTGGTGAGTTCATTAAAGATAAAAATGAATTTTGGAAACATCTCAAAAGAACTGACACAATTTAATTATAAATATTATTAAGGAAGTAAAATAAAAAAAATATGGAAGATATATTACAACAAAACATTATAAAGGACTTAGGGCTTGATGGTTTGCCCGAAGAAGAGCAAAAAGAAGCGTTTTTGAAGATTGGGGAGATAATATTTAGTGGAGTTTTGAGTCGTGTATTAGACGAACTTAGCGATGAAGAAGCAGCTGAGTTTGAAAAAATAATATCCGAAACTCCAGACGATGAAGAAAAAATAATGGGATTTATGAGAGAAAAAGTTCCCACTTTAGATGAGATCGTAAAAGAAGAGATAGCAAAATTCAAAAAAGAAAGCGCCGACTTTATGAACGAAATAAGCAAGTAAGAAGATATAAGTAAAAAAGCCCCTGCGTTACTCTGCAGGGGCTTTGCTTTTTTGCAACTACTTGAAGTTTTCAAGTACCGCCAGACAAACAGATTGATGATATCCTGTGCTTTCTAGTATTTTCAGGGCGTCATCTTTATTGTCACGAGGAAGAAGCTTGATGGCAAGAATAGAGAGATGGATGTCATATTTACAAGCAGAAAGGACATACATTATTTTTTCAGCAGAAGATAGAGATGGTAGCATCCATCTGCAAAACTCAATATTGAAC
The DNA here is from genome assembly GCA_964557305.1 of uncultured Candidatus Saccharibacteria bacterium. GTDB lineage: Bacteria > Patescibacteriota > Minisyncoccia > Minisyncoccales > PWPS01 > PWHW01. The sequence continues at coordinate 8,309 of CAZKZM010000075.1, forward strand.
TGACTTTTTTCTATCATTTGATATCGTTGTTTCTTTATCTTTCTTTTTTGCTGATGGTTTTGATGCACTTTGTGCAGGCAAGAACTTTCTTGCCAAGAAAATCCTTGAATCTTTTATTGGTAGCAGACTCAGGGATGTTTGTTTTTTGAAGATTAGGACGCTTTCTTCTTTTTGGGGTAGGATTATATCTTGACATTAACTTTTTTCTGGAGCGTTCCATAGTTGATGTCTTTTCACAAATTTCACATTTCTTAGGCATATTTTCATTATTATTTTTTGTAACTTTTAAGGACTCCAATACTATAGCAAAAAAACAATAAAATATCAAATTGACATTTGACATTTGACATTTGACCATTGACTTTTGACTGTCATTCTGAGGCGTTTAGCCGAAGAATCTCGTCTGTGCGTGGCTATATTCCATGGGATTCTTCACGGAGTATTACCCTGCTCCGAATGGTGCGGGGTTCAGAATGACAAGTAGGAACTCAGAATGACAGACGGTAACATTGAAAATTTTATTATAATAATTATAGTCCTTATAATAGTTGTAAGAAATATATCGGCTATAACTTTTATAACTTCAATTTGTAGTTTTGACTTTTGGTTGTTTTTTGTTATTATTCTATCTATATGATCTGGATACTTATTTTTATCATTCTTATTTTTTCAGCTGTATTTCATGAGTATGCTCACGGAATGGCTGCTTACTCACTTGGTGACCCTACTGCAAAGAACATGGGTCGTCTTACCTTAAATCCGATTCCTCATATTGATCCTTTTTTTACTATTATTCTTCCTCTTTTAATGATTATTCTTCCAACAAACTTTATTATCGGAGGAGCAAAGCCAGTTCCGATAAATCCATACAACCTCCGCGGAAAGTATGCTGATATGAAAGTTGCTCTTGCTGGCCCAGCTTCAAACATTTTGTTAGCGGTTATTTTTGGGCTTCTGATCCGTTTTATTCCTTTTATTCAAGAAAACCAAACTTTATTTTTTGCATTTGGAGCAGTTGTTTTTATAAATCTTCTCCTTGCAGTTTTTAATCTTCTTCCAATCCCACCCCTTGACGGTTCTCATATTTTGTTTACATTTGTTCCTTTATCGGCGGAAGTAAAAGCGTTTTTCTCACAGTACGGATTTTTCATTTTAATCGGAGCAATATTCTTTTTTATGGAGTATATTTTTTCTTTAATTTTCTTTGTTATCAGCTTCCTATTTGATCCGATAACAGGAACTTCTCTTGCAGAATTTTTTAATATTTTAGAAAGTTTTTAATTGACATAATAACTATCTGTTATATAATATAGGCATCGCAGCTCTTTATTTTAATTAGAGGTAAAAGGAGGTACGTTATGGTTGCTAGCAATATTTTTGGGATAGTTTCTTTATTGGCAATGATTATTGCTAACTCATTTTTTATCACAAAAAAAGACCACATCGCTTTTTTAGCAGGAAGCATTGCAATGATTGCTTCACTTTTCGGAACTATTTCAACCATTTTTTTGGGTGGAATATCAGTAATAGCATATCAAATAATGCAACACATTCATGATTTCTGGCTTGGAATTCTCTTGGGGACATTTTTCTTTTTAGTGATTGGCATTGGCCCGGCAGTTGCACTAATGGCGCTTGGATCAAAAACAAAGAAAGAATATTTTTTTCTGGTTAGCGTTTTCTACGCCTCTACGCTTATTCATCTCTTTTTGCTGTAAACATCAAGTCCAAGCACAAGCCCCAGGGAAAAACCTGGGGCGCTTTTTATCCCCCCCTGTCCACC
>CAZKZM010000076.1:0-2507 GCA_964557305.1 uncultured Candidatus Saccharibacteria bacterium
ATTGGGCAGTGTCCGTGTTTTTTTATCATCTCAAGGTGAAGTTTTGTTCCATATCCCTTGTGTTTATCAAATCTGTAAAAAGGATATTTAAGATGATAATTCATCATCATTCTGTCTCTTGTCACTTTTGCGATTACTGACGCCATACTACACTCTAAAACATTTTCATCTGCTTTTGGGATTGATTTTTGCTCGCAATTAATATTTACTCCAAAGCTTCCATCAATAATTAAAAAGCATTTTTTTCTGTTAATCTTCTCAACTGCTTCTTGCATTGCAAGTTTTGTTGCTTGTAAGATGTTTATCTGGTCTATTATTTTCTCTGAAACAACCCCTACTCCCCACTCAACATCAGGATGGTTTGTTAATATCTCATACAGTTCTTCTCTTCTTTTCGCCGTAATTTTTTTAGAATCTTTAACTTTCAGTAAGTTTTTTTTCAACCTTGAATCTTCATTTTTTATTTTCACTGCCGAAGCAACAACCGGCCCCGCAAGAGGACCCCTCCCCGCCTCATCTATCCCAATCACAGTTATTTTTTCTTTTTTTGCCATATTACTAAAAATGATTTATTATTATAACACACTATATTAATTTTGAATTACTTAATTTTCAATTATTGTCATTCCCGCGGAGGCGGGAATCCAGTTTGTAATTTTGAACATTTGAATTTGTTATTTATTTGGAATTTGTAATTTCGAATTTGTGATTTTATTCATGGGATTCCCGCCTTCGCGGGAATGACAGGTGGTTTTTGAAATTTGAAATTATTAAACTATGTCCTTCACCCACTTACATGTCCATACTGAATACAGCTTGCTTGATGGTCTTACAAAGATTGATCGTCTTTTGGATTATGTTAAGGAGAACGGAATGGATGCTGTTGCTATTACTGATCACGGTGTTCTTTACGGAGCAATAGAGTTTTATAAAAAAGCAAAAAAACAGGGAGTGAAGCCAATTATCGGATGTGAAGTTTATTTTGCTACTGACGGAATGCACAACAAGAGACCAAATATTGATAACAAGTCATATCATATGGTTCTTCTTGCAAAAAACATAAAAGGTTATCAGAACTTGGTGCGATTAGTAAGTAAAGCTCACCTTGAAGGATTCTACTACAAACCACGAATAGATGACGAACTTCTTGAAAAACACACCGAAGGATTAATCTGCTTAACTGCTTGCTTGAAAGGAAAGATTCCTCAGCTTGTTCTTTCTGGAAAGTATGACGAAGCAAAAGAACTTGCTTTGTACTATAAGAGTATATTTGAAAAAGATAGTTTTTATCTTGAAATTCAAAACCATCCAAATATAAAAGAACAAGGAATCGCCAACGAAGCTCTTATAAAAATATCAAAAGAAACGGGCATTCCTCTGGTTGCTACTTGTGATTCACACTACCTAAGACCAGAAGATGCAGAAACGCAAGACATTTTAATGTCTATCGGAACTGGTTCTGATATAAATAATCCTGACCGGATGTCAATTCTTCATGATGATTTTTCAATGCACCCTCCCGAAAAGATGAAGGAACTTTTCAAGGAAACTCCCGAAGCTGTTGAAAATACTGAAAAAATAAAAGATCTTTGTAACTTAGAGATAGAGTTAGGAAAAAGAATTCTTCCCTACTTTCCTCTTGAAAAAGGAAAAACTGCAAACGATATGCTTCAAGAGTTGTGTGAAAAAGGAATAAAAGAAAGATACCGCCCCGAACAAGAAGAAGAGGTTAAAAAAAGATTAAAAGAAGAGATGGATGTTATCACTGGTGCTGATCTCTCCTCCTACTTTCTTGTTGTTCAGGACTTCACTGTTTGGTCAAAAAAGAACAACATTGTGGTTGGACCCGGAAGAGGTTCTGCAGGTGGATCTATTGTCGCCTATCTTATCGGAATAACAAACATTGACCCTCTTCACTACGGATTAATATTTGAAAGATTTTTAAACCCGGGAAGAGCAAAAGTTTCTCTTCCTGATATTGATCTTGACTTTGCTGATAAAAGACGAGACGAGGTAATATCATATATCGCCAAAAAATACGGAGAAGACCGTGTTGCTCAGATAATAACCTTTGGAACAATGGCTGCTAAGGCAGCGATTCGTGATGTTGGAAGAACCCTCGGATATCCCTACGCTTACTGTGACAAGGTTGCAAAAATGATTCCTCTCGGAGCAACCTTAGAAGAAACAAAAGAAAAAGTTGCTGATTTCAGGCAACTGTACAACACTGATGAAAAAGCTCGTCTGATGATAGATCACGCTGAAAAATTAGAAGGAGTTGTAAGGCACGCTTCAACACACGCCTGCGGATTGGTTATCTCTAACAACCCTTTAACCGACATCGCTCCCCTTCAACACCCAAGCAACAACGAACAGGGAGTTATCACTCAGTACGCGATGGAGTCAGTTGAAGATCTAGGACTTTTAAAGATGGATCTGCTGGGATTAAAAAACTTAACAATTCTTGAAAACACTCTAAAAAGAATATATGTCATCAATAAAAAAGA
>CAZKZM010000077.1:0-5578 GCA_964557305.1 uncultured Candidatus Saccharibacteria bacterium
AAATTTCAAATTTCAAATAAATGACCAAATGAAAAAATGACTAAATCCCGTAAAAAGAATCTTCGATTCTTCACGGGACAGGTTTCAAAATCCAACTTCACCGTCATTGCGAGGGCGGTAGCCCGAAGCAATCCCATGAGATTGCCACGTCGTTTCACTCCTCGCAATGACGAGAAAGAAGGATGTTTTAAAATTTAAAATTGAATCATTTGAAATTGAATTGAAATTTAAAATTTAAAATTTAAAATTTTCGTCAAGATTCCCGCTGGAGTTTTAACCCTGCTCCGAATGGTGCGGGGCGGGAAGGACAGGAGTTAATATTTTTAAAATGATTACAAACATAGATACTACTATTTTTTTGTTTTTAAACGGACTTACTGGGAAGTATTTTTTTCTTGATTCTTTGTTTTTCTTTCTTGCTTCGGCAACTCCTTTTCTTGTCATTATTTTTCTTGTCTTTTTCTTCATTAAAGATCGTAAAAAGAACGGCTTATTTGTTGTTAAATCGCTTTTTGCTGGATTTTTTTCTAAATATGTAGTAGTTGAACCGTTGCGTCATTTTTTTCCTCGGATTCGTCCTTTTCAAATATTAGAAGAAGTCAATCTTATTCTTCCATATAAAGAAAGTTTTTCTATGCCTTCTGGGTATGCTTCTTTTTTGTTTGCAACTTCTGTAATAATTTATTTTCACAACAAGAAAGCAGGCGTTGTGATGTTGGTAGTTTCTTTTATTTCTGTTTTGTCACGAGTTGTTAGTGGAGTTCACTACCCGCTTGATATTGTTGCTGGGGCTTTGGTTGGATTAGTTGTTGCAATTTTAACAAATGAAGTAGTAGAAAAAATAAAAGCAAAAAAATAAACTCGTTTACAGTCGTGTTTTTTTGTGTTATTATGAGGACGAAGAAGAAAGGTCGTTGAGTTAAAATAATTACAAGTTAAAATTATAAAATAAATAAAAATATGAACGGAAAAATAATTGCAGCACTATCTTTTATTTTAATTGCTGGTGGAGGAGCTTACTTTTATGTTAGCAACAGTAGCGAAACACCAGAAGAAGAAGTAGTAAAAGCTTGGCAGAATATGGCAAAAGTTGACTCTTTAAAAATGGATATGGATATCCTTTTTAGTTTTACAGAGCCAGAAACAGAAGAAGATTTTAGTTTTTCTTTTAATCTTTCTTCTGACATAGATAAAGTAAACGAAAAAGCAAAAATGACTTTTAGTGGTGATTTCTTGGTTCAAGGAATGAGTATGAGTGGAGGCGGTGATCTTGTCTTCGTAGAAGATAATCTTTACGGAAAAGTGAACACTCTTCCTACTGTTCTTCTTTATGAATTTGGATTAGGGGATATTGCAACCGAGCTTATGGGGAAAAATATACTTTTAATAGAAAAAGTATCAGAAAAAATTGAAGAAACAACGACCACTGAACTTTCTGAAGAAAGAACTATTGAAATAATGGGTGAGGTTTCAACAAAAGCTTTTCAAGAGAAAGTTGTTGTTGTGACAGAAAAAGGAGAAGAGAAAGTTAATGGTAAAAATGCAACAAAATATGGAGTAGAAGTTGACTATAAGAAGTTACCTGACTTTTTATTAGGATTAACTGAAGATTATAAAGATCTTTTTTCTGATGAAGAAGAAAGATTGTTAGTTGTTGAAGGAATTGAAGATCTCAAGGAAGAGTTTAATAATCTTACTGAAGAAGAGTTAGCAGAGTTAGAACAACTTGAGATGAATCTTTACTCTGACGGAAAGCACATTGTTAGATTTGAAACACTTCTTGATTTAGAAGAAGATGCTACAACAATGGAAGTTGTTCTTACTTTTGGAAACTTCAATGAAGAGTTTGAAATAAATGCCCCAGAAGAGTATGTTGAGTTAGAAGAGATTGTTAATCAGTATATGATGGATTCTTTTACAAGTGATGATTACGGAGAAGATTCAGAGGTTATTACTCCTGAAGATGTTGATGTTGATGTTGATTATGACGAGGAGATGACCGAAGAAGATTTAGAAGAGATGTTTCAAGAGTTTGAACAAGTAGAGTAACTGAGATTCCTACCCCTAAACTCCCGACGAAGGGTCGGGAGTTTTTTTATTGCACCCCCATTTTTACACCCCAGGGGTGTAAAAATGGGGATGTAGAATGAATAAGTATTTGCCATCTTTGTTATATCTGCTATAATCTGTTTAAGGTTTTAATTTTAAAACAGAAACAATATGAAGAAAAAAACAAAACAAAAAATAAGATTAGCTTTTATTTTTATTGCAGTTGTTGCTCTTGCTGCTTCGGGAATTGCACCTATCTTTATTTAATTATAACGAACACTTAAACCACAGTAACTTTTAGCTTCTTGTGGTTTGTGTTTTTGAAATGAAAAACAAATTTTACTTTTGTGAACTTCACTGTCACACCTCCGTTTCTCTTGACTCGCCAGCAAAAATTGAAAATATTATTGCGGTTGCAAAAGAGAGAGGAGTTGATGTTGTTGCAATAACCGATCACAACAAAACTTACAAAGGGCCACTTTTGATTGACGGAGTACAAATTATTCCTGGTAGCGAGATAACCACCAAAGAAGGTGAGCATCTTTTGGCTTACTTTATTAAGGAAGATATTGAAAAAGGGCTTCCTTTCAAGGAGGTTGTTTTAAGAATTCGTCAACAAGGAGGATTTGTTTCTTGGGCTCATCCGATGAGAAGAGGGCAGTTTTTTAAAAAAGAAAACTATGATAAAATATTTCTTGTGGACTGTATTGAATCGGGGAATGCGATGGATTTAGAAGAAAACAGAAGAAAGGTAACAGAATTTTGTGACAAGTTTTCTTTAATAAAAACAGCTGGATCTGACTCTCATATTGAAGGTCAAGTAGGAACAGGAGTTGTAAAAGTTCCTGAGATGCCAACAAGAGAAAACTTTTTAGAAGTTCTTGGGAAAGGAGAAGTTATTATTAGAAGCGAAGTTTTCTGGTTTAGAGACAAAAATAAAAAACTAAGAAAGCCGATGATTTTTGCGAGCAAGATGATAAGAAAAACAAAGTTGTTTTTTCTTCAAAAATTTTTTAACAAAATGGTAATTGGCGGGTATCTATATCTTTTTAATATTAAGTTGAAAAGAATGAAGTTTAATCATCATCAAGATGAGTAGCAAACAAAAAATAAAACAAAAAATAAAAAAATACCTTGATGTTCCTGAAAAGGCAAGAGTTGGCGATGAAAATAAAGATATAGAGTTGAAGTTGGGAAGTTTTTTAGTTGAAAAAGGATATATAAGAGAAACTGAAGACCGAGAAGAAGATTGGGGTTTTGTCTATTATAGTTTTACAAAAGTGATATCTATCTCTAAAAAAAAGATGCCTCATCAGAAGTGGGAAGATTGTGTTTTCAAGATAGGAAGAAACAAAGAGACAGGAGAAGATCTTTTTCCATCTCCAGGAGAAGAAACAAAAAAATACCGTTTTCTACATGAGGCAAATCACGCTTATCAAGAATATCTTTGCACAAAAGAAAGTCCAGATAATCCAAAAGAGTGGTATCAGAAATCACTACAAGGAGAAGTTTCTTCTTGTTATAGTAAACTTTTTAATTTTTGTTTTAAAAAAAGAGAAGAGGTTGATACAAATAAAAAAGAGGGTGAGCCACAGAGAGGAATCTCTGTTTGGGGAAATGCTGAAAATTATAACTACAAAAACAACGAGGAGATTCCAAATAAAATTTCCGAACTTGCAGTTAGAGCACAAGAAGATGCCAATGAGATGATCACAATGTTTTTGTGGCATCCTTTTTATTTTAATACTTATTTGGATTACCTTTCCTTGAACTATCAGAACAAAGAGATAAGAGAAAGAGAAGTAGTAAGGGAAGATGTAGAAAAACAAAACTTGATATCTTTATCAAAAGAGGAAGCAAGTGAACTAAAAAGAATAGTCCGCAGTTATGTAAAAGAGATGAAGGAGGAGATGTTGAAAGTGTAAAAGTAAAAATTCAAAACAACTGGATTCCCGCCGGAGTATAACCCTGCTCCGAATGGTGCAGGGCGGGAATGACAATAGAAAGACGGAAATGACAATGGAGATATGGGAATGATGGTGTTTCAAAATTCAAAATTAAGTCATTCAAAATTGATTCAAAATTCAAAATTCAAAATTAAATCCACAGGATTACTCCGTTTCACTTCGTTCCGCTCATTAGTATTTTTCCATTATCTTCTTCTTGAAATTCAAGAAGTTATCTCTTTCTATTTCTTTGCGGATTGTTGCCATTAGGTTTTGTATCCAGAACAGGTTGTGGTGAGTGAGGAGCATTGCTCCAAAAATTTCTTTTTCTCTTATTAAGTGTGAAACATAACCAACGGAGTGATTTTTGCAAACAGGGCAGTTGCAGTTTTTATCAATTGGGTTTTTAGAAGCGAGATATTTTCTTCCTTTTATGTTTAACCTTCCTTGTGAGGTTATTGCTGTTCCGTGCCTTGCCCATCTTGTTGGAACAACACAGTCAAAAAGATCTACTCCTTTTTCTACTGATTCAAGAATGTCATCTACCTCTCCTATTCCCAAAAGATGCCGCGGTTTTTCATCAGGAAGAATGTCGTTAACCCAATCTAAAAGTTGATACATATCTTTTTTTGATTTTCCCAAAAAACCACCAATTCCAAATCCAAAGAAGGGAAGCGAGGCAGTAAACTTTGCTGACTCTTCTCTTAAGTCCTGATATTCACCACCTTGAACAATGCCCATTAGTGCTTGTTTTTTTGTTTTTCCAAAGTGGAAGAGAGATTCTTCTGTCCATCTTTTTGTTCTCTCAAGCGCTTCTTTAGTGTAGTTGTGATCAGCAAAAGAAGAGGTGCACTCGTCAAAAGCAAAGATGATATCAGCACCTAAGTTTTTCTGAACTTCCATTGATATTTTTGGACTCATAAAAACTTTTTCACCACTTGCAGGAAGAGAAAACTGAACTCCATCAGAAGATATTTTTACAAGATTTTTATTACGAGGTGCTTGTTTTTTTTCTTTTTGAGGAGTTGATATCTCTGATATTTTTCCGATCTCGTGTTCTCTTCCAAATCCGTAACTAAAGATTTGAAACCCTCCGCTATCAGTCATTAGCGGATAATTTATTCCTGCAAACTTGTGGAGGCCACCAAATTTTTTAACTTCTTTATGCCTTTTATTACAAAAAAAGTGAAAAGCATTAACCATAAATATATCGCTTCCGAAGTTGTATGCTGTTTCGTAATCTAACCCGCGTAAAGCACTTTTTGTTGAGACAGGAACAAAAGCAGGAGTCCTGATAACACCATGAGGCGTTTCTAACAACCCAGCTCGCGCCTTTGTTTTTTTATCGTTTTTTCTTATTTCAAAATTAAACATAGTAGAATTATAGCACAGAATTATGTATGATTAACCCCGTCATTGCGCTTGTCCTTTCGTAGCTTTAGCGTAGGAGGAAGGAGTGAAATGACGTGGCAATCTTAACGAAAAATTTCAAATTTCAAATTTCAAATTTCAAATCAATTTCAAATTTCTAAATGTTTAAATTTTAAAACATATAATCACAAAGCTATGAGTTAGTTGTTTTA
>CAZKZM010000078.1:0-7864 GCA_964557305.1 uncultured Candidatus Saccharibacteria bacterium
CCCCCGGGGGTGGACAGGAGGGCTTATACGCTGTAAATCCTGATGTTGTATCCTTCTGGTATCTCTTTTGATGGACTTTCTATCGCTGGATTTATTTCTTTTAATTTTAATACTTCAGTTTTAAACTCCTGCGCAACTCCTTCAAGAGTAAATCCATCTTTTCTCCCAGGAATTAAAAGCTCCTCCCCTCCTTTCATTTTTGATGGATCTATCTGTGGATTTGCTCTTAAAATCTGCTCGCTACTAACCCCTAACTTCAACGAAAGACGATATATGTTTATATCTTCTTCTTTAAAAACATATCTTTTCTGAAACCCCCCTTTAGCTTTTCTTTCTTGAAATTGAAACGGCTCTTTTCTATCTTTAACAAATCCTTCTTCAATAAGTTCATATATCGCATTAAACTTGGGAGGATAGTTAAGATTTTCAGCAAAACCTTTAATCCTTTTCTTAAAAAGCTCTTTTTTACCACTAACTGATGTGGGGGTTTTAATCACTTGCCCCTCATAAATATTATTTTCATCTTCTATATTATTAAAAGAACACAGTTCATCAGTCCCCAGTCCAAGTTTTTTTGAAATAACTGTCATATTCTCTCCTTTTTTTACTTTGTAAAAATTATGAGTGTCATCTTCTACTTCTTTTTTTATTTTATTTATCTTGCTTTCTAAATAGCCAAGAAAACCATCATAAGAAACTGGCTCCTTGCTTTCTTTGGCTTGTCTTAGGTGCCGCCAAAAAAATCCTCCGTTATATCCCGACAAAGACATATTCCAATCTCCACTCTTTCTGTATAGATCTTTTAAAAGACAAGCACAAGCCCGAGCACTTTTAATCGGATCTTTTCTTTCCTCTATGTTTTGTGGATGATCTTTAAAGTATTTTGTTTTTAATCCGTAACTTCTTGCTGTTGCTGGAATAAACTGATAAGGCCCAACTGCTCCTGCGGAAGAAACTGCACTTACTTGCCAGTGTGATTCTGGAATCGCAAGATAAAGATACTTTTCAGAAACGCCTTCTTCTTGAAACTGATCTTCCAAGTAAGGGTGCCACTCTCCCATATTAAAATAAGCTTGCTTTAAACTATCTCTCAGTTCTGGAACTTCTTGATACTTCTTCTTCCAGTGATTTTTAATCGCCTCCATTGTTTCAGAATCAAGTTTTATCTCTCCCTTTTTTTCAAAATCCAAAACTTCACACAAAGAAGTAATATTTTCTTCTTCTATCTTTTCTTGCTCTTCTGTTCTTTTTTCTTGAATCACCTCTTCTTCACTGCTCACCACCTCTTTCTCAACTCGCTCTTCTTTTCTCCAAAAAGAACTACCCAAAGCAATTCCCGCCAAGGCAACTGCCCCTTTCTTTATAAACTCCCTTCTCTTCGGATCAAAATCGTCCTTCTTTTCTTTTTTCCTATCTTCTTTTACTTCTTTGTAATGATTCTCCCTACCTCTAAAATGATTAAAATTTTCCATACTTTTAATATACCACAAAACACCTTATCTTTTATTTTTCTTTAAAAAAGAACGGATTTGTTTTTTTGCAAAAGTTGTTTTCACATACCTTAGCCACCCAGAAGAAGGAGTGGCAGAAGGCGAAGTAGTAATCTCTACTATATTTCCATTCTTTAACTTTGTGTTAATAGAAACTTTTTCACCATCAACCTCTGCTGTTTTTAAATGATTGCCTAAAGTAGGGCTAATATAATAAGCAAAATCAATAGGGCTGGAATCACTTGGCAAATTAACAACATCACCCTTGGGAGTAAAAACTAAAATTCTGTAATTAAAAAAATCTTTACTTAAGTTGTTAAAAAACTCATTTGGGTTCTTCATATCTTTCTGTCTACTTACCATATCTTTAAACCAAGCAGGAACCTTTTTAAAAGTTTGATATTTTTCTATATTTTTTTTGTTTGAAAAGCTAAATAATTGTTTGCTAAAATTAAAAAAAGTTGTTTTATTTTCTTGTGAACAAAAATTACAAGCTACTCCCATCTTGGCTTGACAGTTCATCTTCTCAGTCATTATCTGAACTTCAATCACTTCTCCTTTTCCTGTGAAAATAGAAGTATGAAGAGCTTGGTATCCATTTGGCTTGGGAAAAGAGATGAAATCATTTATCTTGTTCGGAAGGGGTTTGAACTGAGTGTGAATAACACCCATTGACTGATAACAAGAAGGTATGTCTTCAACTATAATTCTAATAGGAGTTAAGTCATGAAGAACTGTTAAATCATTGTTTTTTATGCGTTTAATTTTTTTAAATAAACTATAAACGCCTTTCTTTATTACCTCTATATTAAACTTTATTTTATTTTTCTTTAACCCTTTCTTTATAGATTCTGTTGTATCTTTAATGCTCTCTTCTGTTTCTTTCAATCTTCTTTCTTTAAAATCTGCCACTTTCTTATACTTTTTAGGATGTAAATTTAAAAACGATAAATCCTCTATCTGAACTCTCAAAGTTCTCATTCCTAAGCGATAAGCTATTGGTGCATATATCTCTAAGGATTCAATTGCTTTTCTTTTTTGTCTTGCTTTATCGTGATACTCAAGAGTTTCCAAATTATGAAGACGATCAAACAGTTTTATTATTATCACTCTAATGTCCTGAGCAGCGGCAATAAAAAGATTTCTTAAGTTCCCCGCCTGCTTTCTTTTTTCATCGTACTTCAAACCACCAATTTTTGTTACTCCTTTAACCAAGCACGCTACATCTTCCCCAAAATTTTCTTTTAGATCTTGGTAGGTTATTTTAGTATCCTCAAGAGTGTCATGCAAAAGTCCTGCGGCAATCGTAACTTTATCCATACCAGCTTTCGCAAGAAGAAGAGCGACGATGGCTGGATGGTTTAGATAGGGTTCACCAGAAAGTCGCTTCTGATCGCCGTGAGCTTTTTCGGCAAAATCCCAAGCATCTCTTATTAACTGATAAGCAGAATCAGACCTGTCCTGAGAGGCCTTTAAAATGTCTTTTATTGTAATATTTAAACGACTCATACAAGAATTTGTTATAACTAAACAATACCTCTTTTTTCTTGTATCGTCAAAAGATCATTTATTACTTTTTGCCAACTAAAGTTTTTTCTCAAAGCAATTCCGTTTTTACTAATACTATGATAATAGTTTGAATCTTCCCAAAGTTTAATAATTTCTTTAGAATAATCTTTATCATTACGATCTGCAACGCAACCGGTAACTCCGTGCTCTATAAACTCCGAAAAAGCTGGAACATCACTGCAAACCACTGTTGGCAGACCACTTGCTGCACTCTCAAGAGCCGACTTTCCAAAAGTTTCGGAAGCTGAAGGATAAACAGCAACATCGCTGGACTCCATAATAGAAACCATCTCTTTTTCGGAAACTACTCCGTGAATTATAAATTCTTTTTCTAAGTTGTTGGCACTGATACTTTTTAAGAACTTTTCAAAATATTTATTATATGAAGGGTTGTGACTTTTTCCATTATTTCCAGTAAGATTAACTCTCACTTCAAAACCCTCCTTAATTAAATACTTCACCACAGGAATTAAAAACATATGATCTTTTTGTTGTCTAATTCCGTTAGCAGAAAACAATTTTAGTTTTTTTTCACTACTAATCTTAAATCGCTCCTTGGCTGGAAAACGATTTTCATTAAATCCCCGATTAACTTTAAAAAACTTTTTGTTGTCTAATTTAAAACTTGAAGTTATCGCACCAATCTCATCATCAGAAGGACTAGAAATGTGAATAGCACCATCTAAAACCTTTTTTTCTTGTTCAACATACTTCTTTGGAACCTCTGAGAAAAGACTATAATGAGCACTGGTCATCATCGGAAAAAATACTGTTTTTTCCAAAGGAAGCAGGTTTTGAGAAACCAAAGAGAAAGCGTTAGCTAAATGAAGTATATAAACCAAATCATAATTAAAAAGAGAATTTTCCTTGAAAAACTCCGCAACTTCTTCTGATCGTTCAATTCTTCTTAAAAAATAATCAGAATCTTTTTCAATCAATAAGTTTTTTTCTTTTAAAGGAATGTGATGAAAATTAAGATTACTTCCGTAATCTTTTTCTTTCAGTTGTTTTTTTGCCTTTTCTTTTTTGAAACAAGCAGCGGTTACTCCCAGCGGAGTAAAAATATCAACAGCACTACCCCTACTTACAAGCTCAGCAGATAAATACTTTAAAAAAACAGATCCACCGTCAGTGTCGTCTGCTATTCTCGGATCCCGACCAGAGATGATCGCAATCTTTTTTTTATTGTTATTTTTCATTTTTATATTTAATTAAAAAACAGTATTTTTTTAACACCTCCTCCCATGAAAACTTTTTTGCAATTTTTCTTCCTTGCACTCCCATTTTTTTTCTTTTAGATCTGTTTAAAACCAAAGATTCAATCTTTTTTCTTAAAGAATAAACATCTCTTTCTGGCACTAACTCTCCACTCTCTTTGTCTTTAACAATCTCTGACACTCCCCCAACTTTTGTGGCAATTACTGGCAAGCCAGTTGACATCGCCTCACAAAAACTTCTTCCCATTGTTTCAGTATGGATATAAGAACCTCCGGAAACAAAATTTCTTGTCAAAATCGGAGCGTGGCAGTAAATGTCTGACAACTGATAATAATAATGTATTCGTTCTATAGAAACTTCTCCAACGATAGTGACAACATCTTGAATTTTTAACTTCTGTACCAACTGCACTATTTTTTCTTTTTCTGGACCATCGCCAATTAAAAGATAGTGAACAAAGCCCTTTACACTGCTCTGAGAGATTGCTTTAAGTATGTACTCTATCCCCTTGAACCGAACTAATCGGCAACTACTTAGAATAATAACTTTATCTACTGGTAGTCCAAGTTTTTTTCTTAACTCTTCTTTTTTTGAGGTTGAAACCGGCTTAAACCTCTTTATATCAACACCACCAGCAACAATCGCCATTTTACTTTTATCTAATCCAAATCCACAAAGTTTGCGATAAGAGTATTTGCCATTAACAACAAGGTAGTCAACTGATTTGTTTATAGTACTAACCACAAAGCTTCTTCTTTCTTTCAGTGTTTTGCCTTTTTCTAACACCTCGGATTGAGCGATATCATTCCCTCCACTTCTTAATAAAAAAATAACCTCCGGAAATTTTTCTTTTAAATCCGGAATTACTCTTATCCAGTAAAGGCTGTTAAAAAACAAAACATCGCCCTTTTCAAGTTTTAACTTTTTAATAGCTTTGTATATTAGATCTGAGTGAAAAGTGCTTTTTTCAGGTAAAATTATTGTTTTATCAATAGAGTTAAATCCTTTCTTGTCTGATGAAAAGCCGATAACGGCACAGAGATTTAATTCTTTTTTATTTTTTAAAGCTTTACACACTTCATAAGCATGAACTTCCATTCCCCCCGCTGGGAGAGGGTGGTAATCAACTATCAATGCTATTTTTGGTTTCTTTTTCATAATCAAGGCGGTTGTTAACTTTTATAACACTATCTATTAAAAAAAGTTTTTTCTTGAAGTAATACTTCACCCACCTTGAAAAACCTTTTGTATCTTTTGGTAAGCACGACCCGCTAAAAGGACCCATCTTCCTTGTGCCGTATTCTGGATTCCAAAAAGCTTCTGCACTCTCAGTGACTGCTTTAAATATCTTGTCAGCATCAAGATTCATTTCTTCACATATCTCTCTTTGTTCATTAAAAAAAGATATCTTACAAGCGTTATATAAATTATGAACATACTTGTGCATCTCCGCTTCTGCTGTTTTAAAGTAACGAATCTTTGCTGGAAAATCTTTATAAAACAAAGCTAATTTTTTCGCTGCTTTTTCATCTTCTGAACCGATAATAATCACTTTGGGATTTAAAAAATCTTCCTCTCCAAATCGTTCTCGCATATACTCTGGATTTGAGCAAACGCCAAAATCTTTTCCTGCTTTTTTCTTGGAAATTTTTTCCAGCAAGGGAGTTACAAGGTTCTTTGTGGTAAGAGGAGGAACAGTGCTTCTCACAACAACAAGAACATATTTATCTGTTCTTTTTAAGTAAAGGCCGATATCTTTTACAACTTCTTTTATTTTTTCTACCTGTGGTCCTTTTCGTTTTGTTGGCACTTGTATAGTAATGAAAAAGAGATCCGGTGATCTCTTGTTGAGTTTGCTTGTGTGTGCAGAGTCAAAACCCTCATCCTTAAGGTTTTTTAAAATCCTACGATTGATGTCAAAAAAAACCACACTGTATCCCTTTTTAACAAAACCCTTTCCTGTTGCTTGTCCTACTTCACCACTACCCCAGATAGCTACCTCTTCTTTCTCAAGTTTCATTATTTTTTTGTTATCTTGAATTATAAAATTTATATATTATATCACCTTTTTTTATAAAAGCAACACAAAACCTTATTTCAAGTGAGAGCAGTCATTAAAAAATTGAACTGAATATTTTTCTTTTTTATTTTTTTTACAAAAAGTAATCCCTGCATTATCAACTCTAAATAGATCTGCAAACCTATAAAAAGCTCTTGGATCAACTCTTTCTTCCATCATTAAAAATATCAACAACCTGATCGGCCCACCGTGAGATACTATTAAAACATTTTCTTGTTTCGTTTCAGATAAAGTATCAAAAAACCTCCTAACCCTTTCTTTGAAGTCGTTAAAATTTTCTTCATCAGAGTAGTGCCATAAAAAATCTTTTTCATTAAAATCTCTGAGTTTTTCTATTTCAACAAGCTCTAAGCTATCTTTTCTTTTTCCAACAAACTCCGATGGAGCTCTCTGCTCTTTTAAGTAATCAGAGTAAGTAATATCTTTTTCCAATAATTTACTTACAACCTCTGCTGTTTGCCTTGCCCTTTTCATCGGGCTGGAATAAATGACATCAACAGGAGTATTAGAAAATCGCTTCGCCAACAACTCAGCTTGTGTCAATCCCAAACTAGAAAGTTCAGTATCCTCTCCTTGAGATATATTTAAAGCATTGTATTCTGTTTCCCCGTGTCTTATAAAGTATAAGTTCATTCTTCTGTTTTTTTAATTCTAAAATCTTTCGTACTCTAAAATATTTCCTCTGTCTAAGTAAATTAATGAAAGGTTTTCTTCGTCTATGCTTGCTATCTCGTACTCGTAAACTTCTTCATCTACTTCCTGATAAAGATAAAATGACACATCAAACTCCCCTCTTTCTTCTTCTATTCTCCAACTTCCTGACGATAACTCTTCTTCGTCATAAACACTTTTAAAAGCTCCATCTTCATTAAAAACGACCACTGACTTCTTGTCATCTTTGCTTCTCCACTCCCCCAATATTTCCTCTGAGTAATCTTCAACTAAATAAACTTCGCTCTCTTCCGGCTCTCTTAACTCCTGAAGATCAACCTCCTCAACATCCTCCTGAAGAAGTATAAAAAAAGCAACAACCGCCAAAACAACAATAACAACCGAAAAAACCAAATAATTTTTCTTCATAAATTTTAATTTAATTAATATCACTACTCCAAAATATATCTCTTTTTTTGAACCACTTAGGAAGTTCTTTTTTTATTATTACTGGAAAAACATTTACTTGATATAGCTGATCAAGATCAAAAAGAAAAAACTCAAGATGATCCTCCTGGCTTTCTGTTTTTAATTCATCAACTTCAACATTAAAAAACAAATTTATCTCATGCCTATCAACCTCATCTTCTATGAAGGTGTGCTCTGTTCCTCCGATCAGCTCTGACTTTTTGATATCTAGACCAAGCTCCTCTTTAATCTCCCGTTCCAAAGCAAACTCAGTAGTTTCCCCAAACTCAACATGACCACCAGGAAAAAAATAATAATCCTTACCTTTCTTCCGACAAAGCAATATTTTGTTATCCACACTAATAACAGCCCTAACAAGTATCTCAAT
>CAZKZM010000079.1:0-7396 GCA_964557305.1 uncultured Candidatus Saccharibacteria bacterium
AATTCTTTTTTTATTTGTTTATAATAATAGTTATTAAATATTAACTGAGGGAGATTGGCGCCCCTTTTGATTTTTGAAATCAAAGTTAATAAAATTAAGGTGGCCTTTTAAGAAAGGCAAGCTAGATGGAACCGCGGGTAGAAAACTCGTTCTAGTGATTAAAGAATTTAATCATTGGAGCGAGTTTTTTTATTAATATAATAATTCAATAATATGGAGAAAAAAACATTAGAAGAAGTTGTATCGTTTTGTAAAAGAAGAGGATTTGTGTTCCAATCATCTGAAATATATGGTGGTTTTGCTGCTATCTATGACTACGGTCACTACGGAACTCTTCTGAAAAATAATATTCGTGATGCTTGGTGGAAAACTATGGTTCAGGAAAGAGACGATGTTTACGGCCTTGACAGTGCTATCTTTATGCACCCTCAAACCTGGGTTGCTTCTGGTCACTTAGAAGGATTTGACGATCCTCAAGTTGATTGCAGAAAATGTAAACAAAGAATGAGAGCTGATCACATCCTTGAAGAGTTCGGAGTAGAAGCAGACAAAGCCCCAATGGAGTTTATAAACGAAAAAATAGATGAACTAAAAGCGGAAGGAAAAGTTAAGTGTGTAAACTGCGGATCAACTGATTTAACTGAGGCAAAAAGATTTTCCTTAATGGTAAAGTCAAATATCGGCTCCCCGATAGATGTTCTTTCTGAGGAGAATGTTGTTTACCTTCGTCCTGAAACTTGTGGAGGTATTTATTTAGAGTATAAAAATATGATGGACTCTGTTCACCCAAAACTTCCTTTTGGCATCGCTCAAGTTGGAAAAGCATTCCGAAACGAAATTGTTGCAAGACAGTTTATTTTTAGAACAAGAGAGTTTGAGCAGATGGAGATGCAGTACTTTTTACATCCCGACGAGATGGATGAGAAGTATGATTTCTGGCACAATCTTCGCTGGAACTGGTATTTAGAGTACGGCATTCCAAAAGAAAAAATGAACTGGCACAAACACGATGTAATGGCTCATTACGCAACCAAAGCTTATGACATAGAGTTTGACTTTGATTCTCTTGGTGGATTCAAAGAAGTGGAAGGAATCCACGCCAGAGGAAACTGGGATCTTTCGCAACACTCTAAACACTCTGGAGTTGATCTGAGTTATACCGACGAAAAAACAAAAGAAAAGTTTATCCCACACATTATGGAAACTTCTGTTGGACTAAATCGTCTTGTTCTTATGTTTATTGACAACGGATACACAAAAGAAAAAACTGAACAAGGAGAAGAAAGATTAGTATTAAAAATAGACAAAAGATTATCTCCAGTAAAAGTTGCGGTATTCCCTCTTATGAAGAACAAGCCAGAAATAATGGAACAAGCAAAAAAGATTCATGAAGATCTTAAAAAAAGATGGATGTGTGAGTTTGATACAAGTGGAAGTATCGGAAAAAGATACCGCCGACAAGACGAGATAGGAACTCCTTACTGCGTCACTGTTGATTTTGATTCTGCAACAGACAACTCAGTGACAGTGAGAGATAGAGACACAATGAAACAAGAAAGAGTCAAGATAGAAAACCTTGAAAAATATCTTTCTGATAAGTTAGGTTTATAACTAAAGTTATCTTATCGGCCACTCTTCTATCATTAGCGTTTCTTTTTTATTTGAGAAAGGAAAGCGTTGATATATCTCTTCAGTTACATAAGGCATAAAAGGATGAAGTACTTTCAGAGAATCAAGCAAAACTTTTCTGAGAACTGCTTGTCTTGTTTTCTTGCTTTCTTCGTTGTCAAGAACGCTCTTTGATTCTTCTAAAACTTTATCGGCAAAAGTGTGCCAGAGGTAGTGATAAATAGATTCTGCAGAGTTGGAAAATCTAAACTCTTCTAAATTTTCTGTAACTTCTTTTCCAGCTTCTTGAAACTCATTATATATTGCCCTGTCTTCTTTGCTCCAATCTTTTTCAGTAACACTCTCATCATAATCTTCGGTTCTCATCATTACAAATCGTGAGATGTTCCACATTTTGTTTGCAAAATTACGATACCCTCTTATCTTGTCCTCAGAGAGTTTGATGTCGTTTCCAGGAGCCGAACCGATTACAAGTGAGAGACGAGTTGCATCTGCTCCGTAAGTTTCAATCATATCAAGGGGGTCTATTGTGTTTCCTAAAGATTTACTCATCTTTGTTCCTTTTTTGTCACGAACAAGTCCGTGCAAGTAAACATTCTTAAATGGGATCTCTCCAAGATTGTAAGTTGTCATCAAGATCATCCGCGCAACCCAGAAAAATAAAATATCGTATCCCGTTTCTAAAACATCATTTGGGTGATACTTCTTTAGATCTTCAGTTTCTTTTGGCCAACCAAGTGTGGAAAAAGTCCAAAGACCAGCAGAAAACCAAGTATCTAAAGTGTCAGGATCTTGCTCCCACCCATCTTCTTCTGGCGGATTAATATCACAGTAAACTTTATCGCCCTTATACCAAACTGGAATCTGATGACCGTACCATATCTGCCTACTAATACACCAGTTGTGAAGATTATCTATCCACTGGTAGTATATCTTGTTAAATCTGTCAGGGAAGATCTTGACTTCTTCTGTCTCAACTACTTTTCGCATCAACTCTTTTAAAGAAACTTCTTCTCCTTCTTTGACTTGCTTTATATTTGATTTCTTAATATTAAACTTTTTATTGACATCAACGAACCACTGTTTTTTTATCTGTGGCTCTATTACGCCTCCTCCCCTACTATTTAAAGCAACTCTGTGAACATAATCTTCATCTATTTTTACTAATAGTCCCTTCTCACGAAACTTTTCAACAACAAGTTTTCTTGCTTTTCTTATTGGCATTCCTTGAAAATCTTTTGCAACTGAAAGCATTCTTCCGTCAAATCCGATAACCTGCTCTTTCTCTAAGTTGTGCCTTTCAGCAATCTCAAAATCAGTATTATCATGCCAAGGGGTGATCGTCATCGCCCCTGTTCCAAATTCAGGGTCAATAACATCATCTTTAATAACGGTTGCTACTACTTCTCCGTTAATCCAATCTACGGTTATCTTCTCTCCGTGTTTATAATCTTTGTAGCGTTTATCATCAGGATGAACAACAACATACTTGTCTTGAAACTTTGTTTCTGGGCGAGAAGTTCCTATCACGAACGGTCCAAACTGAAGATAATAAAAAGGGGTCTTTTCTTCTTTATAATCTATCTCATCATCTGAAACCGTTGTTTGCATTAACGGATCCCAGTTAACAATTCGCGCTCCTTGATAAATCAACCCGTCATCATACATTCTCTTAAAGACAGTTCTTACTGCCAAGTTTCGTTCTTCGTCAAGAGTAAACGCCTCTCTACTCCAGTCCAAAGAAGCCCCCATCTTTTTTATCTGATTAACTATTGTGTCATGATTATCTTTTGCAAACTGATCAACTCTCTCTAAAAAAACTTCACGACCAAGATCGTGCCTTGTCTTTCCTTCTTCTTTATATATTATCTTCTCTACTTTATTTGCAGTTGCAATCGCAGCGTGATCACTACCAGGAACCCAAAGAGTTTTCTTTCCTTGCATTCGGTTGTAACGGATCAAAGCATCTTGATAAGCAAGCATCGCTGCATGCCCCATATGCAGTTTTCCGGTTACATTTGGCGGAGGAAGAACAATCGTGTACGGCTCCCCTTCTGGAAGATTATCAGGATTAAAGTACCCACTATCCTCCCAAATTTTATAGTTTTTTTCTTCGCAATCTTTGTGATTATATTTTTTTTCCATAATTAAATCTTTTTTAATACTTTTTTAAAATACTTGTATCCTTCTCCTGCCCACAAAACAGAGGATGATATTACTATTATAAATAAAATTTCCGAAAACGATAAAGGAACAAAGTGAAAAACATCTCTTACTTTTGGTGTTATTATCACGGCAATTTGTAATATTGTTCCTGTGAAAAGTGCCATCAGTAAATACTTGTTGCTTAGAAACCCTATTTGAAAGATAGATCTTGTTATTGAGCGCATATTTATCGCGTTGTAAAGTTGAGTAAAGGCCAGAACAGTAAATACTGCCGTTCGGGCTTTGTTAAGCCCCTCTCCATCGTCATAAAACATATTAAAGACAAGAATTGAAAGAGAAAGCATAATAGTGGACATTATAACAAAAAATGGAATAATCTCCTTCGTCAAAATTGTTTCTTTTTTATCTCGTGGTGGTTTCTTTAAAACATCTTCGTGTTTTGGTTCAACTGACAAAGAAAGGGCAGGCAGTCCGTCAGTAACAAGATTTAACCACAATATCTGAGTAGGAAGAAACGGAAGTGGAAACCCGAAAAGTAAAAAAATAATTATCGTTCCTATCTCTCCAAAATTTGTTGTTATTAAAAAAGAACTTGATTTCCTAGTGTTTTCAAAAACAACTCTTCCTTCCTCTATTGCACTAACAATTGAAGCAAAGTTATCATCAGCAAGAATAATATCTCCAACCTCCTTGGTGACATCTGTCCCCATAACCCCCATCGCAATTCCAACATCCGCTTGCTTAACTGCAGGGGCATCATTAACCCCATCACCAGTCATTGCTATTACTGCTCCTTGCTCTTGCAGTGTTGTTGCTATCTTTAACTTCATCCGAGGAGTCAAGCGAGCAAAAACATTTACATTTTTAACTGCATTTTGAAACTCTTCATCGCTCATCTCTACTAGCTCTGATTGTTCAAATGCAACAGAGTAGTCACTTTTATTTTCTTTCAAAATACCAACTTCCTTTGCAATCGCTATCGCTGTTTTTTTATGATCACCTGTCGCCATAACAACTCTTATTCCTGCGAGATTTGCTTTTTTTACGGCTTCTTTTACTTGTGGGCGTGGAGGATCAATCATTCCAACCACTCCACTGAAAACAAGTTCTTCAAGCATCTCTTCACTTATCATATTAAGATCATTACCAACTTGTTTATATCCTAATCCAATAATTCTCATTGCCTTTTCTGTCATTTTTTCAACCTCAGCAATAACTTTCTTCTTTTTCTCTTCATTAAATTCTTTTACTTCCCCATCTTCTCTTATTTTAGTTGCTCTACTAATTATATTTTCTGGAGCACCCATCACATAAATCTCTCTCTTTTTTTCTATGCTTATTAAAGATGCTCTTAGTTTTAATTTAGAACTAAAAGGCATATCATCTATTTTTTGCTCAGAACTTTCTACTACCTCTTTTCTAAGCCCTGCTTTTTCAGCAAGAACAAGCATTGCTCCTTCCGTTGGATCCCCTATTATCTCATATTTTTTGTTATCATCGCTACTGGTTATTTCTGCTTGATTACAAATTTCCGCAATGTGAAGTAGTTTGTCAAGATCTTTGTCTTCTTGTGGTAAAATAATCTCCTTGTTTTTATAAAAATTTCCTTCAGGAACCCACCCCTCTCCACTAACTGTAAATTTTTCTTTGTTAAAGAGAAAAATTTCTCTAACTGTCATCGTGTTTTGGGTAATTGTTCCTGTTTTATCAGAGATTATGTGATCAACGACACCAAGTGTTTCCGTAACAGGAAGATGTCTTATTATTGCATTTCTTTTTGCCATTCTCGTTGCTCCAACCGCCAAAACCACCGCTAATATTGCTGGTAATCCTTCTGGGATTCCAGAAACAAGAGCTGCTATTGAACCAAGAAGCGGTTCTTCAAAGTCAACAAACCCATTTTTAAAAGAAGCTCCATTTTTAAAAACTGGTATAAAAAATACTAAAAAGGCTCCGAGAAAAGCAAAAAAAGCCATTCTTTTTGTGAGGATTGATATTTTTTCTTCAAAGTGACCTTTGTCTTTCTTTATCTTTCCGATATCTTCTGCTATTCCTCCAAAAACAGTACTACTTCCTGTTGCAACAACAACCCCCTTTCCTCTTCCTTTTGAGACAAAGGTTCCCATCCACGCCATATTCTTCTTATCTCCAAGTTCAATATTTTCTTGTAGTATCTTTTCATTTTTTCTAATCGGCATTGATTCTCCAGTTAACGATGATTCGTTCGTTCTCATCTCTCTTATGTCAAAAAGACGAACATCAGCCGGCACTCTATCACCCTCTTCAAGCAAAACCACATCTCCAGGAACTATTTTTTCTGCAAAAATTTTAAGTAATTTTCCCTCTCGGTAAACCTTTGCCATCGGAACAATCATCTCTTTCAGTGCATTTATTGCTTTTTCTGCTCTATATTCTTGTACAAATCCAATTATTGCGTTAATAACAACAATTATGGCAATAACATAAACATCAATCCACTTTTCAAAAAATCCGGCAATAACTGCAGCTAAGATAAGAACAAAGATTAATCCGTTATTAAACTGTTTAAGAAAAATAAAAAACGGGTGGCGACTTTTTCCTTCACTTATAGTATTACTTCCGTGTTCTTTTAATCTTTTTTCTGCTTCTTTTTTACTTAATCCTTCTTTCTTTGAAGAAAAGTAATCAAAAACTTCTTCTATTTTTTTGGTTTGATAATTATTCATTTTTAACTTTACTTTATTAACTTTCCCTTCTTTCCTTTCCACTCTTCAATTTTTTTATGATTACCGGATAAAAGAACAGAAGGAACTTTCCACTTTTTTTCTTCTGCTCTGAAAACATCAGGTCTTGTGTACTGTGGATACTCAAGAAAACCTTCTTCTTTTTTTCTTTCTTTTAGAAAAGATTCTTTTCCAATAACATCGGGAATTAGGCGCGCCACTGTTTCAACTACCGCCATTGCAGGAATTTCTCCACCCATAAGAACAAAGTTTCCGATAGAAATCTCTTCATCGGCAATATATTTCGCAACTCTCTCATCAACTCCTTCGTACCTTCCACAGATCATTATTACTTGATCATACTCTGTTAGTTTGCTTGCCTTCTTCTGATTAAACTTTCTTCCTCTTGGTGTAAATAAAACAACTAAAGATTTTTTATCTTTTATTTTTATATCAGAGACAGCTCTGTATATCGGACCAACCTTCATTACCATCCCCGCTCCACCTCCAAAACAAGCATCATCCACTGTTTTGTGCTTATCGGTTGTCCAGTCCCTTAAATCATGAACATTAACCTCTAAAAGACCTTTTTCACACCCCTTGTGCAAAATCCCTTTTGAAAGATAAGAATCAAAAAAACAAGGAAAAATTGTTATAATATCAAAACGCATAAAATAAGTTGATAATTGACATTTGACCTTTGACTTGTGACTTGTGACTGTCATTCCCGCTTTCTTCTGTCATTCCCGTGAAAACGGGAATCCATTATAATAGTTATAGTATTTATAAAAGATATAACTATTATAATAAAATTCTAAATTCTAATATCTAAATCCTAAACAAATTCAAAATACTAAATTCAAAATCCAAAACAAAAACACCCCGTCGTCTTCACAATC
>CAZKZM010000080.1:0-9131 GCA_964557305.1 uncultured Candidatus Saccharibacteria bacterium
AAATCTTCTGGTCCAGGAGGTCAGTATGTAAACAAAAGAGAAACTGCTGTTCGTATCGTTCATGCCCCTACTGGAATCGTTGTCACTTCACAAAACGAAAGAAGCTTAGCGCAAAACAAAGAAACCGCAATGTCGGTTTTAGAAGCAAAGTTATTAGAAAAACAGATTCAAGAAAAAAAGGAGAAAGAAGAAAGAGAAAGAAAGTCGCAGATCGGAACTGCAATGCGTTCAGAAAAAATTAGGACATATAACTATATGCAAAACAGAATTACTGACCATCGGATAGAACAAAGTTGGTATAATTTAGAAGGAATAATGAATGGAGATCTTGACGAAGTGATAGATACTCTTAAAAAATATGAAGAAAAAGAGAAGTATAAAGATATTATTATAGAATAAAAAAACAGAGAGCAAATGCTCTCTGTTTTTTAATTATTGTTTTCAAGCATAATTTCAATATCTCTCTCGAACTGGTCTGCTCTATCAACTACTTGATCTGCATACCAGAAGTAGTTTGAGTTTGTTGTTCCTCCCGAAAAGTAAATCATTGCTGCCCGCCACTCTCCATCTCTTGTTTGCGATTTTGCTCCAGAGTCAGTAAGTAAAACTCCTGACGCCAAGAAAGAATCACGAATGCTCCAAGGGTTTGCTGGTTGTCCAAGAATACTTTTCAACCGATCTCTATACATCATCCATGTTGATGGGATAAACTGTGCTGGCCCCATCGCTCCCCCATATCCGTAACTAAGAGGACAAGAAACAGCGGTTTTAAGAGGGTCTAATCCAAGTTCTCTTGTTATTACTAAGAAAGGAGGAATATCTCTGGTCGGATGTATTCCGTTGTGATATCTTAATCCACTTCTTATATGAACAGCTGCTCCTGATGTAGTGTCAGCAAGATAACACTGCCCTACATTTTTACCAAAAGCTGATTCCTGTTGTAGTATAGAAAGAAGAAACGCTGGTCTTATTCCAGTTGCTCCTTCTACCCACTTCGCAATCTGATATGCTTCTTCAAATGTTGGCGTTTCAACATCTGGGATACCAACAAGTTCAAATAATCTGTTTCTTATCTCGTCTGCTCTCTTCTCAAGTTCTTCTTTTTCAGCAAGTTGTGCTTGATACTCTGCTTCTGTTAACCCGTAAAGACGCTCGCTTTCACTTCTTGTCGCCTCTTCTTGTGCTTTCTGCGCTTCTTGAATCCTAGCAATTCTTTCTGTTTCTGCTTTATCTAACTCTA
The DNA here is from genome assembly GCA_964557305.1 of uncultured Candidatus Saccharibacteria bacterium. Classification (GTDB taxonomy): domain Bacteria; phylum Patescibacteriota; class Minisyncoccia; order Minisyncoccales; family PWPS01; genus PWHW01. Next base: position 1,241 of record CAZKZM010000080.1, read on the forward strand.
AACCTTCTTTTTGGTTTTCTAAAGATGTTTTCAGATTTTTAACTTCATCAAGAATAACACTTGTTTCTTGAGATAACCTTTCTAAAGAATTTAATCTACTAAAAACAGCCGACAAGTTGTCTTCTGTTAAAAATATTTCAAGAGTTGTTGTTTTTTCTTCAGACCGCATCATTCTTAACATTTCTGCAAGTTCTTCACGAGATTCTTCTATTTTTTCAGTTGTTTTTATTATTGAATCTTCAGTATCGGCAATTTCTAATCCTAAATTTTGAATAACAAGATGATTTCTATTTATCTGTGCTGATAAATAACTTATCTCGTTTTGCAATCTGTTAATTTGCGATTGTAAACTTTTCTTTTCTGCCTCAGTTGTGTTTATGTTTTGTTCTGCTCTTCTTATCTCTTCTTCAATAATTCTCAACTCTTCTTCAAGTTGCGCTTTTTCCTGTTCTGTGTCAGCAAAAACAAAAAAACTTGTTCCAATAAGCAGAAAAAGCAAAAATAAAAAAGCAATTTTCTTCTTTATTTGCAACATATTTGATATTTTTTATTTTTTTTCTTCTTTCTTGTCTTCTTCTTTTTCTTTATCGTCTTCCTCTTCTCCTTCCTTCTTTTCACTGATTACTTCTGCTTCTCCGTCTTCATCAATTGCTTTTTCAAGCTCAGCTTCCACATCTTCTGGTTGAGAGATCATTGCCAAAACCATATCTTCATCTTGAATTATTTCAACATCAGAAGCAATTTCAACATCCTTTACAGCAACAACATCATCAAATGTTTTCAAAACTCCGATGTTAACTTCTATCTCGTGAGGAAGATTTTGTGGTAACGCCCTCACATCAAGAGAGTAAGCATTTTTAACAAGTGTTCCGCTGAGTTCTTTTACCGCAGGAGCTTCACCAACAAACTTCAGTGGAATTTCTGCTTCTACTTTCTCTTTCAAGTTTGGCTCATAAAAATCAACATGAATAACTTCGCCACTTAAAGGATCTTTCTGGGTATCATAAATAAGAACAACTGTTTTTTTGTTTTCTCCTTTTATGTCAAGATCAATAAGAGTACTCTCTCCTGCCTCTTTATAAAGTTCAAAAAATTCTTTTTGGTTAATAGCAAGGGCAGTGCTTTCTCTTTTGGGTCCATAAACCACAGCGGGAATAAGTTCAATGTCTCTAACTCTCCCCTTTCCTTCTCTTTTCTCTGCTGATATCGCTTTAGTATTTTTAGTCATATTTAATAATGTAATAATTATCTAATTTTCAGTAATTTTAATACACTGTGCTGGGCAACTTTGGGCTGCTTCTTCTGCACAATCAAGATCTTCCACTACTTTTTCTGAAAAATCTCCATTAACTTCGCCATCTTTTATTGTTGATCGGCCATCATCATCCATCTTAAAACAAGAAGAACAAAGAACAGCACAAGTGCCACACCCTAAACACTTGTTTCTTTCAATCGTTATTTTTTTCATAAATTAAAATTAATCTTATATTTATATTAATCACATTATAACATTTATTTTTCCTGAAATAAAGTTATTTTTTCAACAACCTTTTTATAAACAGCATCACGAGCGGAAGGAAGAATTTTATAAGGAACAATTTCTTTTGGATTTTCTTTAATCTTTTTTTCAACCGCTCTCTTCCAAGCAAGGCGAAGTTCGGTATTTATGTTTACTTTTACTACTCCAGAAGAAATAACTTTTCTTATATCTTTGTCTGATATTCCAGAACCTCCATGTAGAACAACAAAACAATTTATCTTTTCAAGAAGTTGAACCACTCTTTCAGAGTGTATCTCTGGTTTATTTTTATAAACACCATGAATATTTCCAACATCAAGTGCAACACAGTCAACCCCTGTTTCTTTTACAAAAAAAGCGATCTCTTCTATATCTTTTAGCTCAATCTTTCCAATCTCTTTGTCTGAAAAAGTAGAACTTCCTTTTATTTCTGATATCTCTCCTTCAACAACGACATTTTTTTCTTTAGCATAAGCAACTACTTGCTTTGCTTTTTCAGTGCTTTCTTCAATAGACATTTTTGATCCATCAAAATGAACCATATCATAACCCAAATCAACTGCTTTTTTTATCTCTTCAACATCTCTTCCGTGATCAAGATTTAAAAAAACAGGAGTGTTGTTCTTTTTTCGCAAAGCATTAACACACGCAACTGCTTCTTCCATTCCAAAAAAATCTGCCTCTCCAGAAGAAGTTCCACATATTAGTGGTGTTTTTGTTTTTTCCCCAGCCATAACAATTCCTTGAAGTTGTTCAAGTGAAGAAAAGTTAAACTGCCCAACAGCATACTTGCCACTCCTTGCTTCTTTGAAAATTTCTTTTAATGTTTTATTGTTCATAAATTACTAATTAATCCGTTTTTTGCCCCTACTTTTGAAACACAAGAAGCCGCGTTTTTTGCCCCAAAGTGTAAACTTTTTTGAATATCGCTACTTCTAATAAACTCTGATAAAAAACCAGAACCAAAAGCATCCCCCGCTCCTGTTTTACAAACTGCCTCCACTTTGTTAAAACTTGCTCTGTAAAAGTTATCTTTATAAATCGCAACCACCTCATTTTCGCCGTTGGTTATAATTACAAGATTTGCTGACAACTCCTTTATTTTTTGAAAAATAACTTCATCTTCTTCGTTGAAAACTCCTATCAAAATAGAAGCTTCTTCTTTATTTAAAAGCAAAACATCTATTTTCTTCAAATAATCTTTCATTTTTTCTTGTTTTAACTGTTCTTTTGAAGGATTAGCCATCACTCTTGTACTTTTCAGTTCTGCATAATCTATCAGTTCGTAAAACAAATCACTTTTTTTAACAGAAAAAGGAGCAATATAAAACCATCTTGCATTCAACTTTCTTATTGGAAAATCATTTCTGTTGTGCTCTCCAGACGCTCCACGGTAAACAAAAATTGTTCGATCCTTGTTTGGGACGCCCAAAACAACTGAGTAGTTGGTTGGTTTTTCACTACTAACAGAAACAAAACGAGTATCAACTTTGTTTTTTTCTAACTCTTTTATTATCTGATATCCCGCACTATCATTCCCAATTTTTCCACAGTAAGAAACAAAAAACCCTTGCTTTGCAAGACCAACTGCAACATTTGTTCCTCCCCCTCCAGAGGCAAGTTTCATCTTGTTGATATTTATTTTAGAACCAAGAGAAAAGCAGATATTGTTTTCTTGATCAGTAGTAAAATCATCTTTTATCTCAAAAAAAACATCTTTTGTTCCTGATCCAAATGTAATAACATCAAACATGATTTTAACATTTGACAATTGACATGTGACTTTTGACATTTAAATGTCATTCCCGCCCTGCACCATTCGGAGCAGGGTTATACTCCGGCGGGAATCTATTTTTGAAAATTGCCAAATTAAATAATTATTTTCTATTTTCTGTTTTGTGAATCTTTTTTATAGTATCAATAAAAGAATCAGGGTTAACTGAAATGTAATCAATCTTGTTTTCAACTAAAAACTCAACAAATCCCGGAGTTGTTGCTGGTGCTTCTCCGCAAATACCAACCGTTCTTCCTAATTTATGAGCATCGGCAATAAACTTTTCTATTGTTCTTCTTACTGCTTCATTATTTTCATCATATTTTCTTGAAAGAACTGCACTGTCTCTATCAACTCCAAGAACAAGTTGCGTTAAATCGTTACTTCCGATTGAAAATCCTTGAAAAACCTCACTAAACTTATCAACTAAAATCGTGTTTGCAGGAATCTCTGCCATAACATAAACTTTCACATCTTTTAATCCCTCTTTTCTTATCATCTTTTTAACCTTATCTCCTTCTTCAACGCTCCTGCAAAACGGAACCATAAGTGAAATGTTGTCTAATCCAAACACTTCTTTTACTCTTTTTAATGCTGAACACTCCATCTGAAAAGCAGGATAAAAATCCTCATCAAGATATCTTGATGCTCCACGAAAACCGATCATCGGATTTGACTCTTCTTCTTCGTAAAGTTCTCCACCAACTAAGTTTTTATACTCGTTTGTTTTAAAGTCAGAAAGTCGGACAATAACTTCTTTTGGATAAAAAGCTGCCGCAATCTGAGCAACCCCCTCTGCTAACTCTTTAACAAAATGCTCTTTTTTTTCTTTGTGTTCTACGGTTATCTCTTTTATCTTTTCTTTTAAATCTTTATCTTTTAATTTTTCATAATGATAAAGAGCCAAAGGATGAACACGCACTTTTTCAGCTAATATAAACTCCATTCTTGCCAATCCTACTCCGTCTGCTGGAAGATGAGAGGCAGTAAATGCTGTTTCTGGAGTTCCGATGTTAAGCATCACTTTTGTTTTGACTTTTGGTATCTTGTCAAGATGATGCTCTTTTACAGTGTAAGGAACATTTCCTTTGTAAACTTTTCCACTAAGTCCTTGCGTACAATCAACAGTAACCTCCATTCCTGTTTCTAAAACTTCAGTTCCTTTTTCAGTTCCAACAATTGTTGGAACTCCAAGTTCTCTTCCAACAATAGAAGCATGAGCTGTTTTCCCCCCTTCATCAGTAATAATTGCTGAAGCAAGACGCATAATACTTACCCAATCTGGATCAGTCATCTTTGTCACAAGAACTTCCCCTTCTTTGAAATCTTCTATCCCACTTATGTCTTTTATAACTTTAACTTTTCCGTTATTTATTCTATCTCCCACTGCAATTCCTTCAAGAATCGGTTTTTTTGTTGTATCCATACTGTATTCACGGTATATTTTTTTATCTTTAGGGGCGTGAATAGTTTCTGGTCTTGACTGAACAATAAAAAGTTCGCCTGTTTTTCCATCTTTTGCCCACTCAATGTCTTGAGGTCTCCCGTAGTGTTTCTCAATAATTACTGCCCATCTTGCAAGGGTTAAGATCTCTTCATCAGTTATTGAAAACTGAAGAGCTTTTTTTTCTTTTATCTCTTCTTCTTGAATTCCACCATCTTTTTTGTAAACAAACTTCTTTGTTTTTCTTCCCAAGTTTTTGCAGATGATTGAAGGGTATCCTTTTTCAAGAGTTGGCTTGAAGACGTAAAACTCATCAGGAGTTATGCTTCCTTGAACAATCATCTCTCCTATTCCAAAAATAGAGTTAATCAGAACCACATCACGAAATCCGCTCTCGGTATCAAGAGTAAACATAATCCCAGAGGAAGAAATATCAGAACGAACCATCTTTTGTACTCCAACTGAAAGAGCAAACTCTAAATGAGGAACATTTTTTTCTTCTCGGTAAGCGATAACTCTGTCGTTAAAAGAAGAAGCCATACACTCTTTTGTTGCTTCTAACACTTGTTCTTCTCCATAAATATTTAAAAATGTTTCAAACTGTCCTGCAAAAGAAGCATCTGGAGCATCTTCACAAACAGCAGAAGAACGGATTGCGACACTCCCTCCTCCCATCTTTCTGTAAGATTCTATAATCTCTTTTTTAACATTTTCTGGAAGTTCTGCTTTCATTATCAGATCCCTTGCCTTTTTTCCTGTTTCTCTTAAACTTTTTGTGCTTTTTCGGTCATAACTTTCAAGTATTTTTTCAATCTTTTCTTGAATATTGTTTTCCTTTAAAAAATCCCAGTAACTTTCGGTAGTTACTGCAAACCCGCTGGGAACAGAAACTCCCTTCTTTTTGAGTGCGCCGATCATCTCTCCAAGAGAAGCGTTCTTTCCACCAACAAGAGGAAGATCTTTGTATGATAATTCTTCATAAGGAACCGTATATTTTTTCATATTATTTTTAAGGGGTTAGAATAATAACCAAATTCATTTTAGAAGCGCAAGGTTGAAGTTCTTTCAAGGCGCGACGACGAAAGGTAATGCCAATTACATTGAGGAGGAGCAACGAAGAAAGAAATCAAGATTGCGCTTCCCGTAGGGCGAAATAATTTTATCCATATTCTGCGTCACTCGTCACTCACGATAAATTATATCGCTCCGTTCCTCGTTCCTTGAATCTGAATAAAATTATTTTCGCTAAAATGATTTTGGTTATTATTTTAATCCCTGATATATTTATAAGCTGAAATAGCACTTTTTGCTCCTTCGGCAGAAGCTATTATTATTTGTTTATCACGAACATTAGTAACATCACCCGCTGCGAAAAGACCTGGAGTTTTTGTTTCACAAGTAAAGTGATCTATCTCTACCTCTCCCCTTTCTGTAAAATCAACAAGGTCACCAATAAACTCTGTCACAGGAATTGAACCGATTGAAATAAAAACACCCTCTACTGAGATCTCTTCTTCTTGTTCTTCTTTTTTATAAACAACTGATGAAAGCATCTGATCTCCTTTTATCTCTTTCATTGATGTCCCTTCTATTATCTCTATATTTTCGGCCTTAACTGCCTCATCACACAACGCTTTATCTGCTATCGTTTTCATAGCAAGAATATAAACTTTTTCACAGTAATCTTTGAGTTCAATTGCGTTTTCATAAGCACTATTTCCACCCCCAACAACTGCTACTTTTTTTCCTTTAAACAGTGGTCCATCACAAGTAGTGCAGTAAGAAACACCTTTTCCAAGAAAGTCATCTTCTCCTGGAACTTTCAGTGGACGAGGATTTCTTCCACTCGTTACAATTACTGCTTTTCCCTTTTCTTCTCTTTCATCAATAGTTTTTACAACAAAAGAGCCATCTTCTTCTTTTGTTATCTTTCTAGCACCAACTCCTTCTATTATATCTGGATTAATGTGACGAAGATGATCTTGAAACTTACTCATCAGATCTAACCCTGAGATCTTTTTTTCTCCAGGCCAGTTCTCAACAACGGTTGCTGTTCCTGCTTGCCCAATAAAATTCTTAGCAATAACAAGTGTTTTTAACCCCTTCCGAACTCCATATATTCCAGCAGCGGTACCCGCTGGTCCTCCTCCAATAATTATTAAATCATACATAAAGAATTTTAAGATAAACTTAGTACTTTTTCACTTTTTAAAGTGTATATTAACCCCCCTAAACTGTCAAATTAAGTTTGTGAATAAAAAGAGGGGGAAGATTTCAAAGAAACCAACCCCCTTTTTAGGATCAGACAACTACTTTTTCGGGTTGTACTTGTAGTAGTTCGTCTTCTCCTTTTCTATTGCGATCTTCTTCTGGAGCACTTTGTTGCGCTCCTTTTCAATGAGCAGTGCCTCCGCCTCCTTTTCATCCTTTTCAGGAGTAGCGGCAGCAGCGACTTTCTTCAGCTGTTCTGGGAATATGAGAACTTGAGAGTACAAGTCCCACGGCACATGAAGTACCGCGAATCTTGCAAACGGGTCATGTCGGTGAGATGATTGCCCGCTGGCATATCCAAGGCCAACACCGCCAACACCAGCTTGGCCTTCAGCGCCGCCAATGACCACATGAGTGTAGCCAAGAGACACCGCCCAGCCGCTAGCGCCAAGTACACGCCCAGCTCCTTCATTCAGCGGGACGATCACATTCCCGCCCATATTTAGAGCTTCAGACATAATCATCCCGAGAACAGCCTCCGAAGAGGTGTTCTTTTTGAGACTGCGTCCCTTGACGATTCCAAGATCAGCAACCATTTCACCACGAGGACGAACCTGAGGAAAAACGATTTTCAACTTGTCAGACGGAGAGGTTGTTCGAACAGAACGAGCTTCAATTTCAACGGTTTTAGCATCATCTTCTTTGATGAAGTTCTGAACCTCTGAAAAATTCCATTCGTACTTAAACCCTTTCATAAACCTCTCGACATCAAGCGGTTCATGCGTCTGCGGAACCGACGCAAAATTGCCGGGCATCGTCGGGTGTACGCTATGCGCAGATCCGGGCCAAGATCCTCGTTTGCTGTTTCCTTCAAACACTGGCGCATAATTCACATGCGCCTCTGCCTTTGCCTCTGATTCGGTGTCAGCAGTTGCGATAATTG
>CAZKZM010000081.1:0-11685 GCA_964557305.1 uncultured Candidatus Saccharibacteria bacterium
AAGGGGGGGTGTGAATGTGGGAGGAGTCGGATAGCGGTCTATATTTATTTGTGATATAATATCGTTATGCAGAGAGTTGTATTAACAAAAAAAGATAGAGAAAAATTTTTTAATGATTTATTAAAAAAAACCGTAAATTTAAATATTATAGCTCCTCAGTATGGGATAAGTGGACGTACCCTTCGAGACTGGCGACGAGGAAAATTTCTTCCAACCTTAGATATATTAGAAAAAATAGCAAAAGATTTTAATATTAAATTACCACCATTTAAAACTCGTCCTCAATATTGGTATGCTGTAAAAGGTGCTAAAAGAGGTGCTTTAAAAAGAATGGAGCTATATGGTCCTCCTGGGACAACAGAAGGAAGGAGAAAAGGTGGTTTAGTTTCACAACAGAAAAGAAGAGAAAACCCAGAATATTACAAAAAGAGAGGATGTATATTGGCAAAAAATTTTAAAAACCTTAAAAAGTCAGAAAAATTAGCTGAATTATTTGGAATTTTACTTGGAGATGGATGTATAACTTATAATCAGGTTAAAATTACACTTCATAAAATTGACGATAAAAGATATGGTGAATTTGTAGAAAATTTAATGCTTCAAGAGTTTAGAGAAAAACCGTCTCGATATGAACGAAAAAGTGTTTTTGACTATATGCTTTCTGGTGTCAACTTAGTTAAGAGAATTGAAGATTTTGGTTTAAAAAAGGGAAATAAAATTAAACAAAAGGTCGATATTCCAAGTTGGATTTTAGAAAAAAGAAAGTTTTCTATCTCTTGCGTAAGAGGATTAATTGACACAGACGGAGGCGTTTATGTACATAGACATGTTGTGAGAAGAAAAAGATATTACCATTTTGGCTTGTGTTTTACAAGTGCATCAAGACCGTTATTAAAGTCAGTTCACAAAATTCTTATCGAACTTGGAATTAATGCAAAAATACAGGGAGAAACAAGAATATATATTTATGGATTAAAGGAAACTTTAAAATACTTTAAAATTGTAGGATTCAACAACCCAAAACATAGAGATAAATTAACTACATACTTAAAGTTAAAAAGATGATATATTTTATATGGAGGGTTGTCCGAGTGGTTTAAGGAGCACGCTTGGAAAGCGTGTGGGTGCAAGCTCACGAGGGTTCGAATCCCTCACCCTCCGCCATAAAAATTGATTATGAAATATTTAATAATAAATGCTGAGGACTTTGGATTTAGCAAAGTTTTCAACGAGAAGATTTTAGAACTTGCGGAAAGAGAGCTGATTTCTTCTGTTAGTGTTATGGTTAACCACATAAATGAAAACCAAGAAGAGCAGATTAAGAAGCTATTAGAGATTTCAAAAAATCACAATGTTAGCATTGGGCTTCATCTTGAATTTTTAGATGAGGAGTTTCAACCAGCAATGGAGAAACAGTACGAAAAATTTGTTTCTGTTTTTGGGTTTGAGCCAACTCATATTAATCTTCACAAGTCAAAGTTCTTAGAACAGTCATATCCTTTAATTATGAAGTTCTGCAAAGAGAAAAAAGTTCCTTGCCGAAATCATGAGATAGAAACTAAAGTTAGTGGGGTAGTCCAGACAGACAATCCAGTTTTTAGTGGAACCAGAAAGGTGTTCAAAGAACTACAAGTTATATTTGAAAATTTAAAAGAAAAAGAAAGTTATGAAGTTCTTTTTCATCCGGGAAGATATGACCCAAAGTGTGAATCAAACTTGAATCGAGAAAGAGAGTTTGATATTAAAAAGATAGAAGATCTTAATCCGATATTAAAAGAAAACGATATAAAACTAATAAGTTATACCGACTTAAAGTCACTGAAAAAATAAAAAAAGAACTGCACGGAAAACCGTGCAGTTTTTTGAAAAAAGGGATTACCTATCGTCCAATGGCGACGATGAGGTTCGGTGAACGAAGCGAGAGATCGTCGTAATCAGGAAATCTTTTCCTGATGCTCTCATTCAAAAGAACCTCAGCGGAAAGGTTCTGCCACCTGATGCAATCATCTTTTTTAAGAAAAAAAAGCGATTCTTCTGTGCTTTTTGCGTTTTTCATCTTTTCTTCATTCTCTTTTTTTTCTTTTTCGGTTTCCCGAAAGATCGTATACAACGATCTTTCAAGAAGATCCATGTTTCCGACGACAACTTCGTTTTTACCGACTTCTTCGGTAATGTGAAACTGAACATTGTCCGCCTCCATCGTCTTGAAAAGACGATGCAAAAAGGTGCCCTCAGTCGTTACCGCATCTTGAAAAATGTGCATAGCATCCTCCTTTTTACCTTGTTAGTTAAAGTTAACTTGCACATAAAGGCGATTTAGTCAATAATTAAAATGATAAACACAACCCTTCTTTTTTTAATAAAAAGAGATAAACAAAAAATAACAGAAGTTTGTCTTGCGATGAAAAAAAGAGGATTTGGAGAAGGAAGATGGAACGGAGTTGGTGGCAAGGTGGAGAAGGATGAAACAGTTAAGCAAGGAGCAGAAAGAGAAACAAAAGAAGAGATCAATGTCAATCCTAAAAAACTAAAACAAGTAGCTTTGCTTGAGTTTAACTTTGTTCACAATCCGGAGTGGAATCAGATAGTTAGTGTTTACTTTTCTGAAGAGTGGGACGGAACGCCAGAAGAAACTGAAGAAATGAAACCCGCTTGGTTTTCTGTAGAAAATATTCCTTTTAATCAGATGTGGCCAGATGATATCTTCTGGGTTCCTGAAGTTATTAAAGACAAAAAAGTAAAAGCATTTTTTCTTTTTGAAAAGAACGATGTTGTGAAAGACAAAAAAGTAAACATCGTTGAGAGTTTTTAATTTTGTTGCAAAAATAGCAAATTTTCACTATAATAAGGGACTATGAACGACTCTCCTATTCAAGACATAAAAAATAGATTAGATATAGTAGATGTTGTTAAGGATTATGTTTCTTTAGAAAAAGCAGGAGCTAATTTTAGAGCACTTTGCCCTTTCCACTCTGAAAAAACACCATCTTTTTTTGTTAATCAAGCAAGGCAAGTTTGGCGTTGTTTTGGTCAGTGCAATGAAGGTGGAGATATGTTTAGTTTTGTAATGAAGATAGAAGGAGTTGAGTTTGGAGACGCACTACGAATCCTTGCGAAAAAAGCAGGAGTAGAATTAAAAAAACAGAATCCAGAAGTAGAGACAAAAAGAAAGCGACTTTTTGATATTAACGAGAAAGCAACACTTTTTTTTGAGAAACAACTACAACAATCAAAATCAGGAAAAGAGGCAGAAAAGTATCTTCTTGATAGAAAAATAAGCAAAGAAAGCATTAAAGAGTGGCGAATCGGATACTCGCCAACAGCGAAAGATGCTCTTTCTAAATTTTTAATTAGTCAGGGATATAAAAAAGAAGAGATTATAGAAGCAGGAATTGCAACCGGAAAAGGAAACTACTTGTTTGATCGTTTTCGAGGAAGATTAATTTTTCCGATATTTAATTTGAGTGGTTATGTGGTTGGGTTTGGTGGAAGAATATTATCAAAAGAAGATGAACGGGCAAAATACATCAACACTCCAGCGACGATGCTTTATGACAAAAGTGCTTTGATGTACGGACTTCATAGCGCAAAAAGTGAGATCAGAAAGAAAGACAGTGTTATTGTTGTTGAAGGATATACCGATGTGATAATGTGTCATCAAGTAGGGCATAAAAATATAGTTTCTGCATCTGGGACCGCATTTACATCAAAACAACTTGATATTTTGAAAAGATATACAAGTAGAATAATTACTGCTTTTGATATGGATGAAGCAGGAAGTTCGGCGACCAAAAAAGGAGTTGATCTTGCTCTTGAAAAAGAGTTTGATGTGAAAGTAATTATGATGCCGAAAGGAAAAGATCCAGCAGATGTGGTCGCTGAAGATCCAGAAAAATGGGAAGATTATGTTAAAAAAGCGGTTCCGATAATCTCTTTTTACTTTGAAAGTGTTCTTGGAAAGTATGACCTTTCTGATTCTCATGAAAAAAGCAAAGCCGCAAAAGAGATTCTTCCAGAAATAAAGAAGATAAAAAACAGCATTGAAAGATCTTACTTTGTTTCAGAACTTTCTTATCTTCTGGGAGTTAGTGAAGAGTCAGTTTTCAGCGAAATGGAAAATGTGAAAACAGAAGAGAAAAAAACAGAAGCAAAAAGTGATTTTCAAAAGCCAAAAAGCAAGACAAGAAAAGAACGACTTGAAGAAAAAATAATTTACTGTTGTTCAGCAAAAAAAGAACTTGCTAAAAAGATTGATAACGACGATGTTTTAATTTTAAGAAAAGAGTTTTCAAACATAATACTTTTTTTACGAGAAGAAAAAAACGAGATATCAAAAGAGGAAGAAAAACTTTTAAAGTATTACTCGCTTGATGAAGAAGAGAGCGAAATAAACACAGAAGAAGAGTTTTCAAGTTGTCTTAAAGAGTTGAAAAAAGAGTATATAAAACAAAAACTGAAAGAAATTGAAGAGAAGATGAGAGAAGCAGAAAGAGATGAGAACGAAGAAGAAGAAGAAAGATTAACAAAACAGTTTCAAGATTATTATAAAAAACTAAACAACATTTAAAATGGCATCAACAAAAAAAATAAAATTTTCTAAAGAAAAGTTGGAAAAATTACACGAAAGGGCAAAAAAAAGAAATCACACTCTTTATTTTTTTGATATCTACGAGTTTTTTCCAGAACTTGAAAAAAATGAAGAAAGATTTTACAAACTTTTGAAAAGATTAGAGATAAAGGGGATTAAAATAAAAAAAGAAAGGAGTTTACTTGAAGATGACGCCTCTCAAAATCCAGGAGATATAATTGAAATAAGCATTGATTCTATTCAAAACTACTTGAGAGACATAGCAATGGAACCACTTCTTAATCCAGAAGAAGAGATAGATCTTGCAAAAAGAATTGAAGAAGGAGACGAGGTAGCAAAAAACCATATGATAAGAGCAAACCTGAGGTTAGTTGTCTCTATTGCCAAAAAATATTTGGGAAGATCACCAAAACTTTCTTTTTTAGATCTTATTCAAGAAGGAAACTTGGGTCTTTTTCGTGCAGTAGAAAAATTTAACTGGAGAAAAGGATTTAAATTTTCAACTTATGCTACTTGGTGGATAAGACAATCAATCAATCGGGCTCTTGCTGACCAGTCAAGAACAGTTCGCATTCCAGTTCATATGGTTGAGAAGATATCAAAATATGTAAAAGCAAAAAAAGAACTTTTTCAAGGATTAGGAAGAGAACCATCCTTAGAAGAAATAGCTGCCGAGATGGAGGTAGATTTAGACAAGATAAAACACATCGTTAAAATTTATCAAACGACAACATCGCTTGAAGCTCCGATAGGAGAAGAAGAAGACGGAAGCACTTTAGCGGATTTCATAAAAGATGACAAAGCAATATCCCCTTCAATGGTAGCAGGAAGAAAACTTTTAAGAGAAAGGTTGGATGATATTCTTGTTGACTTAGAAGAGCGAGAAAGAGAGATTCTTTCAATGCGCTTCGGATTAGAAGACGGAGTCACTCACACCCTTGAAGAAGTTGGACAAAAGTTTGGAGTGACAAGAGAAAGAATAAGACAAATACAAGCAAAAGCGTTAGAAAAAATAAGAAAACACAAAAACCTAGAAAGATTAGAAGGATACTGATTTAATTTCAAATTTTCAATTATCAATTTTCAAAAAAACAAAAGCAATTTGTCATTCTGAACGAAGTGAAGAATCTTTTGCCCGCCCCTTCCCTGTCATTCCCGCCCTGCACCATTCGGAGCAGGGTTAAAACTCCAGCGGGAATCCAGATTTGATTTTTTCCACTTTTTGAGTATAATAACTATTGTTCTTTGAAAAAAAAGAAAACATTCCGCGGTAGCTCAGTGGTAGAGCAACCGGCTGTGTCACTTGTATAAGTGCTTATAAATGATATATTTTATATATGTCAAAAGATAAACGTACTTATGCAGATCGTGCTTCTTACTTGCGTGAGGCTGTTAAAAAGCGCCGTAAGCGTTTAAGAGAAATGGCTCGTGCATATAAAGGGGGTAAATGTGCAATATGTGGTTATAATCGTTGTCAACGTGCATTAAGTTTTCATCACATTAATTCTAAAGAAAAAGAATTTGGTCTTTCTTCTCGAGGACTTACTCGTTCTTGGAAAAAAATAAAAGAAGAAATAGATAAATGTGTTTCACTTTGTGCAAATTGCCACATGGAAGTACACGATAAAATTACGCAGCTTCCTCAAGAAATTGAGGTTGAAAAACGAGGTGAAAACGGTGAAGCCCCACCTTTATAAAGTATAAAAAGGGTAATACCGTGCCAAGGCTCGATTATATAATCGAGCAAGGTGTAGAGACTATCCTTTAAGGAGTAGTCCTTTGTTTTCACAAAGGCCGAAGCGCCTCGCATCCTAACATTTTCAATGAAGGATGATGATATAGTCCACTCCAATATGAAAATATTGAACAAAGTGTAACCGGTTGGCCGTAGGTTCGAATCCTACCCGCGGAGCCAAGTAAAATTCATTTGCTATTAAAAAACGCATGTGGACTCCTGGAGTCCACATGCTTTTTTTTGTAAAAAACCCGAGATTACTTCTTGGGTTTTTGCTTTTCGGGCTTTGCCTGATTTTTTTAAGGGGTTATTATATCTATAGTTGCCCTTACCTCACCACTCCTGTGCGCGGGCAACAGAAATGAACTCCCTTTAATATTAATATAAACAATATAACCTATTTTGGGATATTCTACAATAGGATATACTATATAGATAAAGATATGCCAAAATCAATTTACTCAAAAGAGTATAAAAAAGTCGTTGAACGATTAAAAAAAGCTCGCCAAGAAGCTGGATTAAGACAGATAGAGGTTGCTAAGAAAATTGGTAAACCTCAATCTTTTATTTCCAAAGTTGAGCGTGGAGAGCGAAGATTAGATGTTACGGAATTAAAACAATTTGCGGATATTTATAAAAGACAGCTTTCTTATTTTTTGTAATATGTTAGTAAAAAAGTTTGAAAAATTTTTAGAATCAGTTGACCTCAAAGGTTATAGGGAAAAGTATAGCCGGATTAAGATTGTTGAAATGGATCTACCGAAGGATATTCAAGCTATTGAACTTTTGTATAAAGTTTATTGGGAAGAAAGAAAGTTTTTAGCTTACAAAGACTTTTATAAACGATACTTGAAAGAGAAATATCAAGCGTTGGAAAAATTTAGGAAAAGAGTCACGATGTGTGAAGATTGCTTTTGCCGTGGCCTTGAAGCGAGGATCTATAGAACTTGGGCAGGACTTATAACACAAATACACGCTGGTTATGTAGCAGAATCAGTTTTTGGCGATGGTTCGGTTTCTATGTCTGCTGAACTGGATAGCCAAGGTGCAGACATACGAGTGGAGTATAAAGGACGCCTTTTGAGTTATCAGGTAAAGAAAACCAGCTATAGCGGTGTAAAAAGTGGCCGACCACTACCGCGAAAAGATAAATTGAAAGGAGAGCCAATAGATATCAAATATGAAGTACCCGTGGCTTTATCCGACCCAAAAACTAAAAAGGGAGAATTTAGGAAACCCTACTTGCGATTTTTAGGAGATAAACGAACAAAAGCACTAAGTAATGGTTTTGTGGTTTTTACAAGACTAACTTTTGAACCCAAAAAAGAAGAAATAGATAAGTCGCTAAAATAGTTTTGGGGTATAAGTTTTTGAATTAATAAATTTTTTAGCGATTTTTATATAATCAGGATTTATTTCAAATCCAATATAAGATTGTCCTAATTCTTTGGCGGCGGCACACTCCGATCCGGTACCTACAAAAGGAACCAAGACCACTCCATCTTTTTTAGGCATTGATGATAAAATCAATTTTCGTGATAGCTCAAATGGTTTTTGAGTGGGGTGTTTTATTATTTCGTGTTTGTCATGTTCTTTTAATTCTTGCGACCCGAAAACTTTATTGCAGTTTTTACACAAAAACCATCTATCAGCCATTCCTGCCCCACCAGCCAATGCCGGAATTTTGATAACATCACGGGGCAATGCTCCTTTTTCATGAGCATTATAGATCGTTTGCTTGCCACCCTTACTAAATCGTCCAACGGTATCTTTTCTAATTTTGCCCGCGGCTCCGTTTAAAAATCTTTCCGTGTATGGTTCTCTAATTTCATCTCTGTTAAAAAGTGGTTTATCTTTCCATGCGCAAATGATTGCTTCATGACTTCTTTGCCAAAAATTCAAAGAAGCTACGTTTTTGTTAGTGTAGTGCCAAATAAGCCAACGTTTGTTTATTGTAATCTCTACAGAAAGGTAAGCTAGTATTTCACTAAAACCATAGATAAAAATTGTGCCAGTTGGCTTTATTATTCTAATAGATTCATTTATCCATTCCTTGCACCAAGCAACATATTCTTTTAATTCTCGTTTATCCATATTGTTTCCAAAATCTTTTCCGATATTGTATGGTGGATCAATAATAATAACATCACAACTTTTATTTGGTAATTTTTTTAATTCATCTACGGCATCACCTAAAATAATTTTATTGAGAGGAAGCGTTTTTTTTCTTTTTACCTCTTTACTTTTAAAAAGCCTTTCTGTTTGTAAACTTTCATTACTTCTAATTACGTCAATAACAATTCCTTGTATTGTTAAGCTCTTATCCTTTTTTATAATAATTGGTTCAATGGTTTTATTTGCAGGCTGTAATCTTATATAATTTTTTTCTTTATAAAATTTTTTCAAAGTAGCCTCACAATCATCGATAAGAGCAACTACTTTTTGTCCGTTTTCTGCTATTGACTGTTGTTTTACAAGAACAACATCACCATCATTGATGTTTTCATCTATCATGCTATCACCAAAAACACGGAGGGCAAAAATATCGCCTGACCTTGGAATGCGATTTTGTGATATCGCGATATACTCTTTGTTTTCAATTGCTTCAATCGGCTCTCCGGCGGCAATCACTCCAAGTAGGGGAATTTGTACCATTGGCTCGTGTTCAGAAACTGAGATTGAACGCGGTTTGTTTTCATGCTTTGAGAGATAACCCGCTTCTTGTAATCTCTGAACATGAAAATGTGCAGTGGAAACAGAAGCAAGTTTAAATTTTTCCCTAATTTCATTAAGAGAAGGAGCATATCCCTTTTGGTCTTGATGATTGGTTATAAAATCAAGTACTTGTTTTTGTTTTTTTGTAATCATAATAATTGACTTTGTGTTTACTTTAGTATAGTATAATAGAAAATAAATAGAAAGTCCAATAATAGTTTTCCACATGTCATGGGCAAGAAAAAGCAAGAAAAATATATTAAAAAGATTACTAATTTTTTAAAAAGCAAGTGAACAGCATGAAGAAAATATCAAGTTTACTTTTATATGTTAGGCGTGTTTTCAGTCAATGGTGGATTTATTTGGGCCTGCTTACTGGCGTCCCCAGTGCTTTAAATTTCTTAAATATAACAAATTTTAAATATAGTTTTTCTTTTGACACTACAATTGTCATATTTTCTGTCCTATTGTTTATCGCTGGGTACCGCGTATGGGATAATGCTCATAAAGAGATTTGCTCTTTGAAGGAAAGTCCAGTTGAATATAAAATAAAATGTAAAACGAAATCTTTTTATGAAACACTGGAGATAAAAAAAGATTTTGCTTATGTAGAAAGAGAGATAAATTCTATTCCCAGTAAAACAAGTCCGGAGGTTACTTTTGGAATGAACACAGGAAAGAGTTGGGACAATTATAAAAAAGAGATATGTGAATATAAGAAGAAATTAGAGGAATTTTGTAAAGCAAACAGTAGCACTTATTTTGTTCTTCTTTCGATAGAAAACATTGGTTATAAACCTGACGAATATATTAACATTAATATCACATCTCCCGACAATATCGTTTTTGCTGATTTTGAAGAGAAAAAGGCTCAAAAACCAAACCCACCCGAGAAACCTAAGGCATTTCTTCAGACATTTCAGCCTTCTTATTACGACTCAGTATTAACCTATCCATTTCAGAGAAAATCAAGGTTTAGACGTGAGGTTGATTTCGGCTCAGAAGAAATAAATATTGAATTGTCAATTTTACGAGCAGGTGATGAGGTTGATTTGATATATGATGGATTTTTTGTTGAGGGGAATGATAATAAAATAAGACTTAATTTGGAGATTAAATCTAATAAACTGAAAGAACCGATTAATAAAAGGGTGGAAGTTAATTTTATTGTTTTAAAAAATAACTTATGGAAGCTACGGCCTCATTCTAGAGGAAATTAAAATAGTTGAAAATTAAAATATTACATCTTAATAACTAAAACATGGAGTCAATAGCAACATTCTACCAAATGCTTTTTACCGTTGAGATTGCAATCTTCGGTATTTTGGCTGCGGCGCTTTTTGTATTTATCCAACTCGTATATGGACATTTTTCGTATCGCCATATAAGCATTGTTCTAAAAAGTCCTTCTTTGCTTGCATATGGATTATTGAGTATCGCAACGTTGTTTGTTACAGGAATAGCAAGTTTTAGTTTATTATTTCAGCGTCATGATCTGTTACCTCAATATAATTTTAGCTTACAAAATCTTTTTATAGATGAATCGGTTGCAATTATTATTCTTTTAGCATTTTTCCTTTCGCTCATATTATTTGCTTCCTACGCTTTTTTCAGTATTTGGTATTTAAGACCACATAAAATGGCACAGATTTTACGGAGGAAGATTAAAATCAAAGCTATACGAGACTATTTACTAAAGCAGTATGGCATTCCCTCGCCTGAGGTTGTAGCCATGAGGGCGGGGATAATACATAGTATTGTTAATAGAGATTGCGAAGAAAATTCTCAAACAGAAGATTTTGAAGCTCTAGCAAAAGCAAGGGCAGAATATAACCGTCTCGAACGTCAGGTGAAAAATGCAAAGGACCCTCTGGAAGTGTTGAACGCTCTTATCTTACGCATAATCAATGAGGCAGATTTAATAAGCCTTAGTGAGATACGGTACGTCATACGTGATATCGCAAAAGATTTTTTCAAAGCTTACAAAAAAACTGAAACTGATCAGCAAGAAATCTGGTCACCAAATGACGGTATAAGCAGAATGTTTCTTGAAAAATGAACCGAGCTTACTGAGGCGCTTTCAAGCACTTCTTTTTCGGCTATTACTCCCATTATTTTCAGCCTTTCTTGCAAAACTTCAATTATTTCAGGAAAATCATTATCTTCTAATTCATCTAAGTTATTAAGGTATAACAGTTTTGGAAGGGAAAGTTCTATTCGTGTGTTCTGATCTTGACTAAAAGATCTTTTGTAGCCGGTTATTCTTGGAAAGTATTTTCCTGTTTCTTTTTCTGCTTTACTGGGGTTTCTTACGTACTTTGAGTAGTGTTCTGTTTTTGAGTGTAGATCCCAGCTTGATTCTCCGGAAAGATAAATCATCTTATCTTTAGGAATTAAAAGGCATATTGTATCAATCATTTTTATTCTGCTTATTTTTATAAAGATCAGGATTTTGTTTTTTGTCTTGCTCAATAAGCCAGGCAAAAGTACCAACTAGTCTTTGTTTTTCGTCAAGAGAAATGCTTTTTATTTCAAATCTCTTTCCTGTATTTTGTTTTGACTTATTTTTTTCAGACATAAAAATAACCTGCTTTTTTGCAGGTTAATCTATGTCGTAAAAAAGATATAAGAATTAACTGGTTTCGTT
>CAZKZM010000082.1:0-5425 GCA_964557305.1 uncultured Candidatus Saccharibacteria bacterium
CGTACACTAATCTTTTTTCCATTTCTCTCTCCTTTCTTCTTGCTATATGATTTGAATAAAGAACTACTCCTTCCTTTTTAAATATGATTTATAAAACAGCTTCGCTTTCTTCCAATCTATAACTCCTTCTTTATCAAGGTCTTTGATTGAAGGAACTACTCTTTCATCAGGAACGGTTTTTATTTGAACTGGTCTTTCATCTCCTTCTGGTGGAATTACACCCATCTCTTTCTTGTCTTTCATTATTTTTTTATTTATCTTTTTTATATCCTTCACTTTCCACTTGTTTACTGGTTTTCCGATAACAGCAAGTAGAAAAAGAAAGTTGCTTACACCTTGCAAAATAATCCACTCTTTCTGGAAATCATTACTTCCTTCGTGGCAAGGGTTAGGATTTGCCACTTGAACGGTTTTTCTGTTTTTTTCAGATCCGACATCTTCCACAAAAGCACAGGTTAAAACTTCTTCTAAATATCCCGTTGCAAACGGACGGCTCATTGCAAGATTATATCGCAAAGCAAAAGCACCGCTAACCATCCACTTCAAAGAAACAAGTCGTGAAAAAAGTTGCTCTGCTCTTCTTTTTATCTTTCTGGTGTGAGGATTTTTTGAAGAGAGATGCCTTAGTGACAACAGAGAAGAGCGAGACATCATCAATCCTTCGTTATTCCGACCACTTTTTGCTGTTTTGATGTGATGAACATCTTCCGTTGCTCTACTCATTCCAAAACCAAGATAATCAACTCCTTTGTGTTCGCTGTAGTTAGAAACTTCAGCGTCGTGTTGTATTATCCACTCCGGATTATTTTTTTCGTAATGGTTAACAATGTACTGCGTTAAGTATCCAGCCAAAACAGCCACTCCTTTTCCGTGAGGCATATGATCCGTGTTAAGAATTTCAAGTAATTTTTTCTGATCTAAAACCTGAAGAACATCTTCCTTGTTAAGAGCAGTTACTTTTTTGTGTTTTTTTAGAGGAAGAAGTGCTTTTTTACTACTTCTGTCATTGATAACAACTATGTTTTCGTTCTTTATCTGCTTAACGACTTCCTTGAGAAGAGGTCCGATAACCGGTTCTTCTTCTTTCATCGGAACAATTAAAGCACTTTTCCTTAAAACACTATCTATCTCTTCTTTCTCTGCCTCAATCTCTTCTTTTAACGGAGAAAGGTAAAAAGCATTGCACTTTTCTTGCAAAACATCTTCTTTTCTTTTTTCTACCTCACAGAAAGTTAAAGCAGAGCTGTATTTTTGCCAAGTTCGGTTCATATTAAAATGAAAAAACCTCCCGTTCTGGGAGGTTTTAAGTTCTTT
This sequence comes from uncultured Candidatus Saccharibacteria bacterium, assembly GCA_964557305.1. Classification (GTDB taxonomy): domain Bacteria; phylum Patescibacteriota; class Minisyncoccia; order Minisyncoccales; family PWPS01; genus PWHW01. Next base: position 1,315 of record CAZKZM010000082.1, read on the forward strand.
TTATAAAATTATTTTAATTTAACGAAATGAAAACCTCCCGGTTGGTTATAGGGAAAAGGAAAAGAATAAAATAACAAATATTTTTTATTTCCATGATTTTCATACAAAAACAATTATATCCAAAAACAAAAAAAAGTCAAACCCCCCCAATTTTTACACCCCAGTTTTACACCCCAGGGGGTGTAAAAATGGTTGTAATTTAGGTCTAAAAATGGGTTATGCTTGCAAATGGGGCTGTTTGTTGTATAATTTTCACAGTTAGATGATTTTGCTGTTTGAGTAGTAATGGTTATGCTTCAGAAAATAAAAAATATTATCTCTTTATTTGTTTGGCTTTTTAGCTATTTTGTTGTTTTTGTTTTGTCAAAAACATTCTTCTCAATAAAAACTTCTTATGAAGACAAAAATTTTCAAAAGATAAGAAAGCCAGTGATAGTAGTTTCTAATCATAAAAATCAGTTTGACCCTTGGATTATATTTGTTTCACTTCCTTTTAAAGTTTTTTTAAAGTTGCTTCCGATAAGGCCGTTTGCCAAAGACAAATTCAAGAAAAACTCTTTTTTAGGATTTTTGGCGTCATCAAAGATTATTGTGTTTATCTACTATATCTATAATGTTATCACAATACCTGATGTTTCTTCTTTTCAAGAAAAAATAAATCCACTTGTAAAGGCCTTAAAAGAAAATAATACGATTTTGATTTTTCCTGAAGGAAAGATTATACTTAATGAAGATGTCGGAGATTTCAAGAAGGGAGCCGTTGCTCTTCAAGAAGAAACAGGAGCACCTATTCTTCCTTGCTCTGTTCGTTACGGAAAAAGAAGATTTTTAAGAAAAAAAGTTGAAGTTTCTTTTGGAAAAGCTTTTTATGTGCCAAAAAAATTATTAAAAAACAAAGAAGATTACGCAGAAGGAAGAGCTTATTTAAGAAAAGAGATTCTTCGCCTTTACAAGAAAAAAATAAATAATTATACAAAATGTTAGACAGTAAATTTTGGGAAAAATATTTTAAGGTTTACGATGTTTTGAACGATCTGATTCCTTATCAAGAGTTGATGGAAGACCTTGTAAGTAATCTTGATGTTAAAAGACAAGATCTGATCCTTGATGCAGGGTCGGGAACTGGAAACTTGTCTATGAGGATTGAAAAAATGGGAGGTTCTGTGGTTGCATTAGATTTTTCAGAAGAAGGACAGAAAAGGCACAGACAGAAAAATCCCGAAAGAACAAAATTTTTATTGGCAGATCTCACAAAACCACTTCCTTTTCCAGACAATCATTTTGACAAAATTGCTTCTAATAACACTCTATACACCATTCCTAAAGAAAAAAGAGAGCAAGTTGTTCAAGAGCTTTACAGGGTCTTAAAGCCAGGGGGAAAGGTAGTGATATCTAATCCCATTAAAAACTTCAAGCCCGTTGCGATATATTTTGACCATATAAAGAAAGATATAAGAAGAAACGGAATAGTAAGTGCTGTTTTTAAGATTTTCAAGTTTATTTCTCCTACTGGGAGAATGTTTTTTTACAATAACAAAATAAAAAAAGAAGACAGAACAGGGGATTACGACTTTTTTACAATTAGCGAAAAAAAGGAGATATTAAGAAAAGCAGGTTTTGTTAAAATCTCCGAAAATATATCAGTATATAGTAATCAAGGCGTGTTAAACTACGCTTATAAATAATTTTAAAGATATGAAAAAATTGCTAAAACTCAAGTTTGACTTTGAAAACAAACCGGCCTATATTGACTTTGGCCAACCAGAAACCCCAGAGGAGTATGAGGAGATGTTTAGATTTAGATATGAAGTTTATAAAAAAAAGGATTATTTTGAATCAGGTTACAAATATACTGATAATGGTCTTGATTCTTGCGATAAAGAGAAAACAACAGAATATTTTATTGCAAAATTTAACGGAAAAATAGTCGGATCAGTTAGATTAATAAGAACAGAAGTTCTTCCAACGGAACATTATTTTAAATTTAAGGAACCAGAAGAAGTTGCAAAAATACCAAGAGAAAAAAGGGCAGAATTAAGTCGATTAACGGTTGCTCCCTATTTACATGGAGTATATCTTCCTAGAAATATAGTTTTTTTGTTGCTACTTTATGTTTTAGTTGATTATGCACAGAAAAACAGAATTGATGGTGGTTATTCTTTTGTTAAAAACAGCTTGAGAGAAAAAATGATAAAGTTAAAAATGCCAATGAATATGATTGACGATTTTTCCGTTTGTTATCCTGATGATGGAATTCTGTATAATTATTTTTATAATCAGCCAGAAAATAAAGTTTTTCCAATATACTTTTTAACAGATGATTTCAAGAAATATTTGGATAATTTACTTGAAAATAAGCGTTTATTTTCTTTTTCTGAAAGTGAAGTAGTATTAAAAACAAATTTGTATACAAAATTTTTAAAAACACTTAAGATTATATGATTTCAGAGGTAATTATCTTCAATTTATTGCTAATAATGGGATTTTTAAATCTTGTTCTTGGCGCTATAATTCTTTTTCACGGCTCTCGAAATATACAAAATATCTTTTATAGCTTATTGATTTTTAGTATTTTTAGTTGGTGTATTGGGATAGTTGGTTTTTATTCAGAATATCGCTCTAATTTTGACTGGATTGCTGTTACCCACATATCAGCGCTAATGGTTGCTTTTTCTTTTAGTTTTTTTAGCTTTCTTTTTCCTAAAAAAATTATATCTTATGGAAAATTAAAAAAAATATTTTTAATTTTATTGATTCCCTTGCTTTTGAGTAGTTACTTTATTTTGTTTACTTATTATATAATCGGTGAAATAATTGATATTAACTATGAACTTAAAGGGGGATACCTTTTTTATCAACTACTTGTTTTTTTATATTTTTCTACAGGATTTTTATTTCTTTTTAAGCAGTTCTTAATTGCATCAAACAAGCCACAGAAGAAGCAGATAATTTTAGTTTTTTCAGGATCTCTTTTTTCAGCGTTTTTTGCAACAATAACAAACTTGATATTGCCATGGATAGGAGTATTTAGCCTTACTTGGCTGGGTCCGGTATTTACTATTTTCCTTGTTTTATCAATCACCTATGCAATTATTCAGCATCAACTGTTTAATATCAAAGTAGTTACGACAGAAATACTTATTTTCGCCCTCTGGGTGATCCTTGCTTTCAAAACAGTTACGGCAGATAGCCCTCAAGATTTTTTCATATCAGGATTTATCTTAATGGCAACCATTTTTATTGGTGTTTTTCTTATTCGTAGTGTTACGAAAGAGGTTCATCAACGAGAAGAAATAGAGAAACTTGCCGCAAGAGTTGAGAAAGCAAATGAAAGATTGAGAAAGGTTGATAAAATAAAGACGGAGTTTATGTCTATTGTTTCGCACCAACTTAGAACTCCACTTAGTATTGTTAAAGGACATCTATCAATGATTCAAGAAGGGCTTTATGATAAAGAGCCAGAGAAGAAAGAAAAAATAATAAACGATCTCTATGAAAACAACGAACGACTCATTGCTTTAGTAAACGATGTTTTAAATACCTCCCGAATACAATCAGGAAAAGTAGAAGTAAAAAAAGAAAAAGCAGATATAGTTAAGATTGCAGAAGGAATAGTAAGCAAGTTGTCGCCACCTGCCAAAGAAAAAGGCATAGATCTACTTATTCATCATCCAGAAGAGGAAATACCACTTCTGAATATAGACACATCTAAAATAGAGAACGCACTCCTTAATCTTGTTGATAATGCTATAAAATATACCAATGAGGGTTCCGTAGAGCTTTCTTTAGAGAAAAAACAAAAATCAGTTGTTATAAAAATAAAAGACAGTGGTGACGGAATGGATCAAGAAGAGTTAGAAAAACTATTTGAAACATTTTCAAGAGGAGGAGCCGGAAAAAAATACTGGGTTCAAGGAGCAGGACTCGGACTATACATCGCCCGCCGCTTCGTAGAAATGCACGGCGGAAAAACCTGGGCAGAATCAGAAGGAAAAGGAAAAGGCTCCTCATTCTACATAAAACTCCCAATATAAAACCCCCCATTTTTACACCCCTGGGGTGTAAAAATGAGGGTTTTTATATCGGGAGTTTTATGTAGAATGAGGAGCCC